>DASYBN010000465.1:0-1833 GCA_036500785.1 Acidobacteriaceae bacterium | reverse complement strand
TTCCTCCACGAGTGTGCGCGCGATGAGCTCGTGCAGGTCGTCGAGCGAGTCGAGCCCGCGTGCAAGGTCTGCCCAGCGCGAGGCATCGGCGGCAAACTCCGCGGCTGCAGCGCGCAATCCGGGCAGTCTGGCGATGGTGGTTCCGAGGGCCACCACTTCGCGCGGACCTGCCGAATCCAGCGCCACACGTCCAAGCAATCGCTCGAGATCCAGCACGCCATCCATCGCGCGCCGCAGGCCCTCGCGACGGCGCAGATCGGCGACGGCAACCGCCACGGCATCCAGACGTGCGTTGATCGCATCCAGCGACTGCATCGGCCGCAGGAGCTGCGCGCGCAGCATGCGCTTGCCCATCGGCGTGGAGCACGCGTCCATCGTGTACAGCAGCGTGGTCTGCGGACCTTCACTGGAGAAGAGCGGATCGACGAGCTCGAGATTGCGCACACTGACGGCGTCGAGTTCAAGGCAGTCACGCTTCTCGTAGAAGCGCAGGCCGTCGAGGTGTTCGAGTGCGCCCTGTTTGGTCGCGCGGAGGTAATGCACGATCGCGCCGGCGGCTACAGCGGCGGCGGGATGTCCACCCAGGCCCATGCCGTCGAGCGAGTGCACGCGCAGCTGCTGGCGAAGCAGAGGAACGGCGTAGTCCTCGGTGAACGCCCACTCGTCGAGCTCGGTGCGCGCGCCGACGATGTCGGGCCCGTTCGCCTCGGGCGCGCTGTCGGGCTCGTCTTCGCCGCGTAGGGAAGGCTGACGCGCTGCGCCTTGCTGGCCGAACGCGGCACCGCGCGGCAGAAGCACCTCTGCGGGAGACATGCGCGCAAGCTCGTCGCAGGCGAGCGCCCAGGCGTGTGGTCCGGTGAATTCGGTTGCGCGGAACTCGCCGGTGGAAAGATCGATCGACGCGACACCGACGCAGGCGGTGCTGCCTGAGCCCACGCTCGCCGCGCTGGCCAGCCATTGGCTGTCGCCCGCGCTCAGCGCCGCGTCCAGCGCCGTGCCCGGCGTGAGCACGCGCGTCACTTCGCGGCGAACTACGGCCTTGCCGGCGACGGTCTTCGGGTCTTCCATCTGATCGCAGAGCGCGACCTTGAAGCCTTTGCGCAGGAGGCGCTGCATGTATGTGCCGGCCGCGTGATACGGAACGCCGCACATTGGCACTGAGCGCGCCTTGTCGCGCGCCGTGAGGGTCAGTTGCAGCTCGCGCGAAGCGAGGACGGCGTCTTCGTAGAAGAGCTCGTAGAAGTCGCCCATGCGGAAGAAGAGGAGGGCGTCGGGATGCGCTTCTTTTGCGGCGCGATACTGCCGCATCGCGGGCGTAAGCCCCGCCTCGCCCGTCATGTCCTTCGCCGTTGGCATCGCGCGTGGAAGAGAGCTCAGGATACCGTTTCGAGCCCTCTGCATAAGTCGGGCGAAATCCGCGAGCCGGTCGCCGCCGGTACACTTGAAGGATGATCGAAGTCCCGCTCACCGAGGCCCAGTTTGCCGCAGCCAGCCAGCGTTTGCAGGCCCACGGCGTGAATCTCACCGGCACCTCCGGCACGCTGAGCCGCGATGGCGTCACGGCGCGCTACAACTACGCGAATAATCTGTTGACCATTGAGGTTGTCGAGAAGCCGTTCTTTCTGCCCGCGAGTGCGGTGGAGTCGCAGATACGGAGCTATATCCAGAAGGGCCTGGCGGAGCTGAACAAGAGCGCCTGAGCCGCCGACCGGACGATATACTGGGAATTCGCGCAGAATTGTCCCAGGTGCAGCCTTTTCCATGACACTCCTCTGGCTCCGAGTCGCGGTTCTCTTCTACGGCATTGCCGCGCTCGCCGTGGTGCCGGCGGCG
>DASYBN010000464.1:0-3535 GCA_036500785.1 Acidobacteriaceae bacterium | reverse complement strand
GGTCATTCCTCCGGGCTCAATCGACTGCGAGCCGCAGCTTCTGCCCGTCTTCTGCGTCGTTCCTGTCCCCGGAACCTATGACCACCCGACCAACGCCAGCTTCTCGCTCGATGGCAACAGCGTCTACGTGCTCAACTGCGGCCCGGAGTGCGGCGGTACCACGTCCAGCATCAGCGTCCTTCAGGCCGGCGCGCTGCTGACCGACAACATCCCCAGCATCAGCCCGCTCGATCCCGCCGCCCCGTCGCCGTTCGCGAACATCGGCGTCCCGAACCCGATTCCCATTCCTGGCGGAGCCACAGTCGCGCTGTCCAATGGAACAACGCTGTACGTGGCGGGCCAATCGCTCTACAGCCTGAACAACGGGGTGCTCAACAACACACCCCGCGCGGACGGCCTCTTCACCGGCTACCTCACCGCCGTCAATGTGAGCAACTACTCCGTCTCGCAGCCGGTCTCAATCTCCGACGGCACGCACACCAAGCTGCTTTTCGCCGACGACAACACTCTCTGGGCAGGATCGCAGCAGTGCGCCAGCGGCGAGCGCGCGGCCATTGCCGCCAGCGAACTTGCGGACAACGGCACCACGGACCAGGCCGGCAACTACAACTGCCTCACGATGGTGAACATCGGAAGCTCGGTTCCCACGGCGCAGATTGTTCCCACCGTCGTCCAGACCGCATCCGGCACTGGCAACACCACCGTGCCCTATCCCAACACCAATCAGAACTATTACTACTACGGTGATCTCACCGGAATCTGCTGGGTGCAGGGATACCACAAGGTCTTCACCGCGTACGGCGGACAGGTCCACGCCTTCTACACCGGCGGCGCGATCACCACCGCCAACGATCCCGCCCACGACACCACGCCCGCAGCTGGTTCTGAGATAGACAACTTCAACTTCACCATCCAGGGCACCGTGCTCGACGTCGCCTACATGGATGCGCTGACCAACAGCGCCAACTAATAGAGCGATGTCCACCTCGACCGCGGAAGCCACGGTGGACATCCTCGCCATCGCCGCGCACCGCGACGACGTCGAGCAGACCTGTGGCGGCACGCTGCTCGTCCAGCACGCACTCGGCTGGCGCACCGGCATCCTCGACCTGACGCAGGGTGAGTCGGGCACGCGCGGCACTGCCGACGACCGCGCCCGCGAGGCCGCCGACGCCGCACGCATCCTGCACGTCGCGCACCGCGAGGCCCTTGACCTTCCGGACGGCAATGTCGAAAACACTCGCGAGAACCGGCTGAAGATTGCAGCGGTGCTGCGCCGCCTGCGGCCCCGCGTCGTCATCCTTCCGTACTGGCAGGGACGTCATCCCGATCACTACACAACTGCCACGCTGGGTTACGAGGCCTGCTTCGCCGCTGGCCTCTCGAAGCTCGAGCTTTCGCCTGAGCATGGCGCGCCCCATCGCCCTTACAAGATTCTTTACGCCTCGCTCTACGCCGACGTGCGGCCCACATTCGTCGTCGACATCACGCTGCACATCGAAACGCGCCTCGCCTCGCTGCTCGCCTATCGGTCGCAGTATGGAGAGCAGACCACCGGCAGCGGCCTCTTCGTTCCGGAATCCGACGTTCGCGAGCGCACCTTCGCCACCGCGAGCCACTATGGCCTGCTCGCCGGCGTCCGCTACGCCGAGCCCTTCGTCCAGCGCGAGGTCTCACTCACGAACGACCTGATGATGCTCCCCGTTCAAAGCATCTAGCTGTTCTCACACCGGCCTCCAAAGCATGAAGCCATACGAAGAGGGCAGCCTCATCGACTGCCCTCTTCGTGCATGCGATCGAAATCACTTTAACTTGCGGTCGACTTGGCGCGCGACGATTTCGAGCCGTTGCCCGAACCATTGTGCAGCCCATGCTTGTTGGTGCTCGGCGAGGTCTGGCTAAGCGCTTCCGCAAAGACCGAAGTCGTTGCCTTCTGGCCGGAGTCCTGCTTGCCGCGGTCCTCCTTGCCTTCCGTGCCTTTGATGTCGCCGACGGACAAACCCTTGCCGCCGACAACCTGCGATTCCACCGGATGCAATCCGAACTCGCTCTGCCATGGGCCGCGCATATCGGTATCGCCCTCGCTCCCATCGCCCGTTGACGCATTGAAGTACTCGTCCACGATGCCGGGCGTGGGCTTCAGGAACCCGACCGCAAACGGCGACTTCTCCAGGCTCTCGAGCGCAGCGGTGAACGCCTTCATGTGGGTTATCTCGCGGGTCATCAGAAACTGCAGCGTATCGATCGTGCCCGGATCATCCGTATGGTCGATCAGCCGCTCATACACGATCTTAGCCCGAGACTCTGCCGCAATGTTGCTGCGCAGATCAACATCCAGCTCACCGGTAATCTTTAGATAATCCGCGGTCCACGGGTTTCCCGCGGAGTTATACAGGTTCACTCCGCCGCCGCCCGCGATCGTCACCAGTGGATCGGCCTCGGCAGCCTCGCGGTCCGTCTTCAGGTTCTTCAGGTGCATGCGGATCAGTGCGCCGACGACCTCCAGATGGCTCAACTCTTCCGTGCCAATATCCATCAGCAGATCGCGTCGCGCGAGATCGTCCACGCAGTTCCACCCCTGGATGGTGTACTGCATCGCTGCGGCGAGCTCTCCATTCGCTCCGCCAAACTGCTCCAGCAGCATCCTGCCGAAACGGATGTCCGGCGTGCCAACGTTAACGGTGTACATCAGTTGCTTAATGTGGTGGTACATGGGTTGCCTCTCGGGTGGGGAGTTTTCGTGGGGCGTTACTGGGGGAAATGCGCCATCAAGGCAGGGTCGGGCCTACCCTAGGTGTGATGCCTGCCAGGGGAAGCGTGACTTCAAGGCAAAAACAATATGGCGCTGTAATCTTAACCACATGAAGCTCCGAAACTTATGGTGGGCGGCAGCTATTGCGGCTGTGATTGCGACCGGCTGTTCCAATGTCGCGGCCCAGACAAAGCAGGCGTCGAATCAGACACAAAGCTCCACCCAGAGCGCAACGACCACGCCTGGCTCCGCGTCCGCCGCGCAACGTGCCCGCGCGCTCGACGTCCTGAACTCGCCCACAAAGGACGACCTGCTCCGCGGCAGCTACGGCCCGTATCGCGCCAACAACGATCTGCTCTTCTACGCGCTGAAGCTGCGCGTCGATCCTGATACGAAGAGCATCAAGGGCTCAAACACCATCCGGTTCCGCATGCTCGAGGACGGCACGCGCATCGAGCTTGAGCTGACTCCTGAGCTGAACATTGACAGCATCACGTTCAACAACCAGCCGCTGCACTATGAGCGCGTCGCTGACACCCGCACACTTTATCTCGACTTCCCCGCAACCCTGCACAAGGGCAAGACCTACGAAGTCGTCTTCGCCTACTCCGGGCGTCCAGTCACGCAGGGCCGCTTCGGCTGCTTCTCCTTCGACAAAGATAAAGAAGGCAAGCCATGGATCACCACGGCATGTGAAGAAGAGGGCGCGAGCACTTGGTGGCCAAATAAAGACCAATGGCGTGACGAGCCGCAGGACGGCATGGAGATCGACATCGCAGTCCC
>DASYBN010000463.1:0-4923 GCA_036500785.1 Acidobacteriaceae bacterium | reverse complement strand
GCGGGAAGGTCGGGCTCGGGGAAGTAGCGGTAGTCGTGCGCCTGCTCTTTGCTGCGCATGGAGTACGTGCGGCCCTCGGCGTTGTTCCAGAGGCGCGACTCCTGCACGACGCGTCCGCCGTCCTCGATGACGCCGATCTGGCGCTCGATCTCATACTCAAGCGCGGCGCGAATGTAGCGGAACGAGTTGACGTTTTTTACCTCGGCTTTGGTGCCGAAGGTCGTGGAGCCCTTCGGCATCACGCTGACGTTCGCGTCGCAGCGCAGCGAGCCCTCTTCCATGTTGCAGTCGCTGACCCCGGTGTAGAGCAGAATCTCCTTGAGGCGAGTGAGGTACTCGAAGGCTTCATCCGGCGTGCGGAGATCGGGCTCGGAGACGATCTCGATCAGCGGCGTGCCGCAGCGGTTGAGGTCGATGTAGGTGCGCGAGTTCGAATCAGCGAAGCCGTCGTGCAGGCTCTTGCCGGCGTCCTCTTCCATGTGCAGGCGGGTTATGCCGATCCGCTTGGCGTCGCCGTTCGCATCAGGCACCGTCAGCGATCCATGCTCGGCGAGCGGTTTATCGAACTGCGATATTTGATAGCCCTTGGGCAGATCCGGATAGAAGTAGTTCTTGCGCGCGAACACGCTGCGCTCGTTGATGGTGCAGCCGATCGCTTTCGCCGCGAGCGTGGCGAACTCGACCGCCTGCCGGTTGAGCACCGGAAGCGCTCCCGGAAGGCCAAGACAGACGGGGCAGATGTGCGTGTTGGGCTCACCGCCGTACTCGTTCTTGCAGCCGCAGAAGGCTTTGGTCTGCGTCAGCAGCTGGACGTGGACTTCGAGTCCAATCACGGGCTGATATTTGGCGAGTACCTCGGGCGCGAGACCGGCAAGAGCAGGCATAGGCGGATTTTATCAACCGCGCGCTCCCGACTGCGGCCGCCATCGCATCATAGCTTCAGTCCCGCGGGAGGACATGGAATGGCAGAGGAGCCGACAAGCGCGGCGGCGAGCGGTGAGCCGAGCGGCGATCGTCCGGAAGAGAGCGGCTGGGCTTCCTCGGAAGGCAACGGATCCGGCGGCAACGGGTCCGGAGGCAACGGGTCCGGAGGCAACGGGTCCGGAGGCAGCGGCTCGAGCAACGACGGTTCGAGCGGCGATAGCGGATCGCACCAGAAGAATCTGGAGCGTCCCACCGCGGAAGACATTTATCAGCAGGTCGCGCTGAATGCGAAGACCGAGCTGAAGCGATCGACGCTGTCGCTGGCGATCTCAGGGTACGCGGGCGGCATCTTCATGGGGTTGTCGGGGCTGGGGACGGCGCTGGTGCTCGGCTTGTTCGGCGTCTCGCCCCTGACTCATTTCATCGCGACCATGTTTTATCCGGTGGGCTTCATCGTGGTGATCGTCGGGCGCGCGCAGCTGTTCACGGAGAACACGCTGTACCCGGTGGCGCTGGTGCTGGCGGAGAAGCGCGAGTTGCTGAACACACTGCGGCTCTGGTGCACGGTGCTGCCCGCGAACATTTGTGGTGCGCTCACGTTCGCCGCGCTCGCCTCGCGCACCAATGCGCTGCCGGAGGAGACGCGGCATGCACTGGCGCAGCTGGGCATCACTGCCGCGCACGCCTCGCCTTCGACCGTCTTCTGGAGCGCCGTCACCGCGGGCTGGATTATCGCGACGGCGGCGTGGCTGGTGTCGGGCTCGCACTCCATAACCGGCTCGGTGATGATCCTGTGGATGCTGACGTTCGTCGTGGGCCTGGGCGGATTCGCGCACTGCATCGCTACTTCGGGCGAGATACTCTCGGCGGTACTGAGCGGCCAGCTTTCTGCGCTCAGCTACATGCATTGGATCTGGATCGCGGTGGCAGGCAATGTATGCGGCGGCGTCTTCATGGTGACGCTGCTGGAGTACGGACAGGCCATCCTCGCCAAGGGGGAGACGTCGGTCGAGGGCTAGCCTGCGCGGCAGTTTCGATGGGCAGGTAAACTGGAGACTGCATGATTCTTCCGTTCGTCCGCGAGCTGGTCGCGGAACTGGAACGTTCTCCTTCTTTTGAGCGTGTGCGTCGCCATCTCGCGGCCGGCACGGGCCGGAGACGTGTGTCCGGACTCACGGCGACCGCCCGCGCACTCTATCTTCCCTACTTCGTTCGTGCAGCGGACGCGCCCGCGCTGGTTCTCGTGGCCGACAACAAGGCCGCGGAGGCGCTGCACGCGAACCTGCTCGCGGCTTGTCAGTTGAGTGGGGCACTCGCGGCCGATGAGGTGCTGCGCCTGCCTGCTCATGATGTTCTTCCCTTTGAAAATCTGTCGCCTCACTCGGAGATACAGGAGCAGCGCGCGGCGACGCTCTGGAAGATCGCCAGCGGACAGGCGCGGCTGGTGGTGGCGCCGATCGAGGCCGTGTGCATGCGGCTGTTCGCGCGGGATCACTACGCGGCACTCGCGCTGCTGTTGCGGCGTGGCGAAGAGCACATTCCGGAGATGGTGGTCGAGCACCTGGTCTCGGTCGGGTATACGCGCGTCGATGTGGTCGACATGCCCGGCCAGGTCACGATCCGCGGCGGCATCGTCGACGTCTATGGGCCGGAGATGGAGCGGCCGGTGCGTATCGACTTCTTCGGCGACGAGATCGAATCCATCCGCCGCTTCGATCCGGAGACGCAGCGGTCTTCGACATCGATCGACGAGGTTCTGCTGCTTCCGCTGACGGAGACGCCCGCGACCGAGGCGCTGCTCGAAGCGATCAACGCTCGGCTGACGCGCAGCGGATCGGCCGGCGCGGCGCTCGAAGGCGGCGAAGCTCCGTCGGAGCTGCAGACACACGTCGCCGCGGCGAGCTCGACAGCCGGGCGCGGAGCAACGATCTTTCCGGGCTGGGAGTTTTACGCGCCTGTCTCGGGGGCGCGGTCGACGCTTCTCGATCTGATGGGGCCGCAGACGCGCGTCTTTTCCGAAGAACCGGCGATGGTGTTGAACCATGGCGAGCGCTGGTGGAGCAAGGTGGAGCAGCGTCACGAGCGCGCAGGGATTGGGTCGCTGGTGCGCGCCGAGGATCTCTACATCTCACCATGGGAGCTCGAGGACCGCATCCGTGCGTTCCCCGGCTGTGAGCTCGATCAGCTTGGCGCGGTCGATGTGCTCGAATCCACGCGCAGCGATGCCAGCGAGATTGAGTTCGCTACGCGGCCGACGCTGCGCTTCCACGGATCGATTCCGAGTTTCATCGACGAGCTGAAGAAGCTGATGGAGAACGAGGCGCGCGTGCTGGTTGCCGCGCCGAATCAGGGCGAGCTTGAACGGCTCGCGGGGCTGCTGCAGGAGTATGGCGTTCCGTATCGCATCGGCTGGCGCACCGACCAGGGTGCATCGGCCACGGTTTTCTCGGAGTCCAGTTATCTTGCCGGCGATCTGCGAACGCCGGTGCTGGTGCGCGCGGCGATCGCCAACGGCGTGCAGGCGCTGGATCTTGATCGCGCCACAGCGCGGCAGTTTGTTCTCTTCGGCGCGAACGATCTCAACGACGAGGCCGACGTGCACGCGCGTCCTGTGCGGCGCGCGAAGACCTCCGCGTTCGTCTCCGACCTGCGCGATCTGGCGGTGGGAGACTATGTCGTTCATGTCGAGCACGGAATCGCGCGCTACGACGGGCTGCGGGTGATCGAGGAGAAAGCAGGCGATCACACGAGCGACCAGCTCGAGCTGATGATTCTCACCTTCGCGGACGATGCGAAGCTGTACGTTCCGCTCACGCGGCTCGATCTCATTCAGAAGTATCGGTCGACAGAGGCAGGACCGGCGCCGCAGCTGAATCGCCTTGGGAATCCTGCATGGTCAAAGACCAAGGCGCGCGTGAAGAAGGCCATGGAGGACATGGCCGAAGAGCTGCTGAAGCTCTACGCACAGCGCAAGGCGGCGCTTGGCACGGCGTTTTCGCCAGACAGCAACATGATGCGCGAGTTCGAGGACGCCTTCGATTACAACGAGACGGACGACCAGCTGAGCGCGATCGCCGACATCAAGGCCGACATGGAATCCACGCAACCGATGGATCGCCTGCTCTGCGGCGATGTCGGCTACGGCAAGACGGAGGTCGCGATGCGCGCGGCGTTCAAGGCTGTGCAGGATGGAAAGCAGGTTGCGGTGCTAACGCCGACGACGGTGCTGTGCTTCCAGCACTTCGAAAGCTTCAAGCGGCGCTTCGCGAATTTTCCTGTGACGGTGGAGATGATCTCGCGCTTTCGCACGGCGAAAGAGCGCAAAGAGATCCTCGAACGCGTCGCCGACGGCAAGGTGGACATCCTCATCGGCACGCACGCGATCCTTTCGCAGAGTCTCAAGTTTCAGGATTTGGGACTGCTTGTCGTTGACGAGGAACAGCGTTTCGGTGTGCGCCACAAAGAGCGGCTGAAGCAGATGCGCGCCGCGATTGACGTGCTTTCGATGTCTGCGACGCCGATTCCGCGCACGCTGCACATGTCGCTCGTCGGACTGCGCGATATGAGTGTGATCGAGACGCCGCCGAAGGACCGCATGGCGATCCAGACCGTCGTCGCGAAGTTCGACGAGAAGCTGATTCGCACGGCGATCGAGGTTGAACTGGAGCGCGGCGGCCAGACGTACTTTGTCTCCAATCGCGTGGAGACGATCTATGAGATGGCCACGAAGATTCGCGAGCTCGTGCCTCAGGCGCGCGTCGTTGTGGGCCACGGCCAGTTGCCCGAGGCCGAGCTGGAGCGCGCGATGCTGGCCTTCATGAACGGCGAGTATGACGTGCTCTGCGCGACCAGCATCATCGAAAACGGCCTCGACATTCCGCGCGCGAATACCATCATCATCAACCGTGCCGATCGGCATGGATTGAGCGAGCTGTATCAGCTACGCGGGCGCGTGGGACGGTCGAATCGGCGGGCGTATGCGTATCTACTCATTCCGCC
>DASYBN010000462.1:0-10664 GCA_036500785.1 Acidobacteriaceae bacterium | reverse complement strand
GAGGAAGAGCTTGCGCGCAACATGACGATGTCGAATGCGGCGGCCTATGCGGAGTGGGAGTCGATCAAAGTGAACATGATCGACACGCCGGGCTTCCATATGTTTTTGCACGAAGCGCGCGCAGCGATGGTGCCGGCGGAGACTGCGGTGGTTGTGGTGAACGCGCAGACAGGGGCGGAATCCGGCACCGAACGCGTGTGGCACTACGCGGCAGAGATCGGTCTGCCACGGATTGTGGTGATGAATCAGCTTGATCATCCGAAGGCTGATTCGCGCACAGGACGGATGGAGATGCTGGAGGCGATTCGAACTCGATGGGGGCGGCAGGTGGTTCCGGTGCAGCTGCCGATTCTGGATGAGAAAGGATTCCACGGCGTCGTCGACCTGGTGACGATGGATGCGTTTTTGTACACGCCGAATGGCGATGGGCGCGGAACCAAGGGGGCGATTCCGCGCGCGATGGAGGCCGATGCGAAGGCAGCGCACGAGGCGTTGATTGAGCTCGTGGCCGAAGGAAAAGATGAGCTGATGGAAGAGTTCTTCGCGGTGGGAACGATTCCGGAGGAGCACCTGATCGCCGCGCTGCATGAGGCGATTCGCGAGGACAGGATCTTTCCCGTGCTGTATGTGAGCGGGCTGCGCAATGTGGGGACGGATCATCTGCTCGATTTTTTGAAACTCTATGCGCCGTCGCCGGTGGAGCGGGGCGAGGTTCGGATGCGGAGTGCGGGCAAGTCTGCGGGTAATGGGTCTGGCGACACGGTGATGCGCAAGGTGGATGATGCGCAGCCGGTGGCGCTGTTGGTGTACAAGACGATGGTTGATCCGTTTGCGGGGAGAATTTCGTTCTTCAAGGTGCTGAGCGGATGTGTGAAGAACGATGCAACGATCGAGAACTATACGCGGAGTGAGACGGAGCGGCTGGCGCATCTGTCGATCGTGCAGGGGCGCAAGCTGACGGATGTGCCGGAGCTGCATGCGGGTGACCTGGGAGCAGTGGCGAAGCTGCGCGTGACGCAGACGGGCGACACGCTGGGCGCGAAGGGACACGATGTGCTGATGGAGCCGCTCGCAGCGCCCGAGCCGGCGATGACGTACGCGATTGAGCCGAAGTCGCGCGCGGACGAGGACAAGCTAGCGCCGGCGCTCCACAAGCTGATGGAAGAGGACTTGATGTTGCGGTTCTATCGCGATCCGCAGACGAATGAGTTTCTAGTTGCGGGCGCGGGACAGATGCACATCGAGACAGTCGTGTCACGGTTGCGGCGACGTTTCCATACGGAGGTGACGCTGAAGGCGCCGAAGGTTCCGTATCGCGAGACGGTGCGTGCGAAGTCCGATGGACATGGACGACACAAGAAGCAGACGGGAGGTCACGGGCAGTTCGGCGACTGCAAGATACGGATCGAGCCGCTGGAGCGCGGCAAGGGCTTCGAGTTTGTGAACGACATTTTTGGGGGATCGATTCCGCGGCAGTTTGTGCCGGCGGTGGAGAAAGGCATCCAGGAGACTGCGGCGCGAGGATATGTTGCGGGATATCCGGTGGTGGACTTCCGTGCGGTTGTGTATGACGGAAGTTACCACGATGTGGACTCGAGCGAGATGGCGTTTAAGCTCGCAGGTCGACTGGCATTTCGTGCAGCGATGGAGCATGCGAAGCCGGCGTTGCTGGAGCCGATCATGAAGGTGGAGATCGAGGCGCCCGATGAGTTTGCGGGAGCGGTGATCGGCGATCTGAACAGCCGGCGAGGGCGTGTGCAGGGCATGGACGGTGAAGGCATGGGCACGGTGGTGCACGCCCAGGTGCCGCTGGCGGAGATGCTGAGCTATGGAACGACGCTGACCTCGATGACGCAAGGACGCGGCAGCTTCAGGATGGAGATGGATCACTACGATTTTGTGCCGCCGGCGATCTCGGAGAAGATCGCAGCAACGGCCAAGAAGCCCGCAGGTGATGAGTTGGAGGAATAGCGTTCTGCTGAGTGCGTGCCGCATTTAGAATGCAAGCATCTGCACAGCAGGGTCAGATGTTGGGGATCTGACGCAAACGCTTCGCGGTGCGGGCCTATAGCTCAATTGGTTAGAGCAGCGGACTCATAATCCGTTGGTTCCAGGTTCAAGTCCTGGTGGGCCCACCAATTTGAATATGCGCGCAGCGATTTTGTGAATAGATCGCACGGTGAGCATCTTTTTAGTTGACGAAAAGGGCACTCGAGTGTTTCTCTTTAGAGCGCGCCGTTGAATCTCAGTAAGACCAAGCGCGTGCAAGCGGCAAAGTAGTTCCATTGGGAAGTGCATTTTCCTGCAATTTTCCCTAACGATTTTGGAGAAATCGCGGGAATTACGGAGCAACTTGCATGGCAATGAAATTGCAACAGCGCCAGATATACGAATCAGACACCAGGTGATCGCGACAAGCAGCGACGCCGCGGCATGGTTTGATCGATCACCCATTGCGCGATCTATGGGCGGAGCAACAGCAGAGTAATTTCTCCGGGCCTCTTGGGTTTCTCACGTGCAATTCAGGTTGATCACGTTCGGCTGAGTACGGGGTTTCATAAACTCTCCGTTCCTGCCCTCCGCTTTCAACTACTGTTCGGCCCCTGATAACGAACTGCGCGAATCTCGCGATCCCTCATACGCAGGGTGCGATGGTTCACGCTCGCACAGTCCCTTCCGCCGCCCGTCTCGGCCGGCGGTGTTGGTCGTGTCTCCTAACAAACGTAGATGTGGAGGATTTCGTGAATAGAATTGTTTGCACTCTTGTTTCAGCTTCCTTCCTTGCTGCTGGGATCGCTGCAGCCCAAAGCACGGATCAGAACAACGGCAAGCGCTCGAAAGCGCATGTCATCACCGATAGCCAGATGAGCAACGTAACTGCCGGCCAGAGCGATCCAGGAACCGGTGGAAACATCGCGACTGCCGGGTCCACGGTCACCACGACCAATTCGGACTCGACGAGCCTGGCGGGCAGCTCACTGAGCAGCGCCGCTGGCGTGAACATCGTGAACAGCACCGGCGGTTCTGTGGCGAACGGCGTCAACGTGTATGCCTCGACGCTGACGAATCAGGGCGCGAACTCCGGCGCGACTGTGACCCAGGGCAATTCGATCAGCCAATCGGATCCGAACCCGGTGGCAACGATGGACCATTACAGCAATGGACCGGACCTGACGGTGAACAACACCTACGCGAACACCAACAGCACAACGAACTCGCTGGCTGTGAGCAACACGAAGAGCAGCAGTGACACGACGACGGACACCTCGTCGTACATGAACACCGGATCGCATACGTACAACACGAACTCGGCGGTGAGCGATAACTTCGATCACTCCGCGGCCGAGAGCGCGAGTGCAGGCGCATCGCACACAACCACCGACACGCTCTCCAACACCGCTGGCGGACAGAAGTCCTTCACGGCCGGCGAGAACTCCAGCGGATCGTTGAATGCGACCGACACATCGAGCAAAGCGAATAGCCTAGGTGTGACGGCGAGCGGCGCAAGTGCGAGCCAAGGCTCCTCCAGCACGGCCGGTGCCAGCGAGCTTGCAGCCTCGTCCGGCAACGCGAACCACACTGCAACAGCAGGCAACAGCACCTCGTTCGGCAATCCGTCTGCCAATGGCACGGGTACCTCCACCACGACCGGAACCGATACCCAGACCGCAGCCACAACGGGCACGGGAATCGCGGGCAATTCAAGCTACAACACCTCCAAAGAAGGCAGCTCGTCATCCAACGACAGCGGCTCTCTGAATGCGGCGAGCAACTCGAGCAAGTCTGCCAGCCTGGCGACGGCTGGGTCGCAAGCGGCGAACGTCAGCAACAGCTCCAGCTGGGGTGACACGCTCTCCGCGTCACACAGCAACACTGGATCCTGGGGCGAGCAGGAAGCTGCGAACACGAGCACCACGAACGCCTTTGCCGCGAATACGGCGACGGCAGTGTCTGACTCGCACACCACAACGGCTTCGAACGACTACTCGAAGAGCAAGACCTCGAGCGATGCCTACTCGAAGACCGACGACTACGCGAACAGTTCCACGACGAGTGACACTCTCGCGCTTACCTACATGGGACCGACGACGATTCACTCGGCATCCGCGAACAATATCGCTGTCGATGGATCGACGATCACCACAACCGAGACGTCCGCTCTGAGCCTGGCAGGATCGGCTGAGTCGAGCGCTTCGGGTGTGAACCTGGTTAACTCGGTGAACAGCATGGTGGCGAATGGCGTGAATATCGGCTACACGTCCAACATGAACTCGACCCCGAGCCTCACGCAGGTCAACAGCATTACGCAGAGCCACTGATGACCACCGGCGGAGTCATCCTCTCAAGGGAGGATGGCTCCGCCGCGCGGCGTTTTTTGCACGCGAGGAGAGCAATCATGTACCGCACTCTTTTGGTCATGGGTCTATTGCTGGCGACACAGACAGGCGTGTCGCAGTCGAAGAAGAAGGCACTCGACGACAGCATGCTCGACCGGGTGACGGCGGCTGGTGTGGCGACGAGTGTCGCGCCGGGCGGTGTCATCAATTTTTCGGGCGAGGTGCCTACAGCTAACGGCCTTGTTACCGGCGTTGGATCGCTGGTTGTTCAGGCGCCGGGAAGCAGCACAACAACATCGACCACCACGGGGACGATCAACCTTGGTGGAAACGCGCAGCAGAATCTGAGCTCGTTGATCAACATCAATGCTGTGAACTCAACGATCAATGTGCTGCTGAATCTCAACATCAATATCAACTCGACAGTAGGCACGATTCTGCAGAGCAACCTTAACGGGAAGCAGCACTGATGAGGCATGTCAGAACAGCGATCGTGGCAGCTTTGCTGGGCGTGTCATCCTTAGCCGCCCTGGCGCAGGCCCAGAAGAAGCCTGTGCCAGCGGCGGACCTTGGATGGGCGAAACCGATCCTCTCGCTGAGCGAGATACGCAATGAAGGCGTTGTGCGGCAGCGGTGGGACATCAGCTGCGGTGCTGCGGCGCTGAGTACGCTGCTCACTTACGAGTTCAAAGACAATACGCCGGAGACCGACATTGTCGTGTGGATGCTGCACCGGACCGATCCGGCGCGCGTGAGAGCACGGCACGGATTTTCGTTGCTGGACATGAAGCACTTCGCGCAGGCGCGAGGATATTCAGCCGAAGGCTTCAGCGATATGTCGATGCAGGAACTGGCGGATCAGAAGTCACCCGTCATCGTGCCAATACGATTGAAAGGCTTCGATCATTTTGTCGTCGTGAAGGGCGTCCTTGCGGATCGTGTGTTTCTGGCCGATCCAGGCTTTGGGAACGAGACGATGAAGACGGATCGGTTCCAACATCTTTGGAAGAACGGCATTGTGTTTATCGTTCACCCGCCGGACCGCTTGATGGAGGTCGGCGAGCGGATCAGCCCTTCGGCAAGGCTGATACCTGACGAGACTCTCGTCACCCGCAGCCTCGGAGTGCTGATGCCTGCAAATGGCTTGTATTGAATGACGGGAGGGCCCGATGTTTTTGCGGCCATTTGTATTGACGATCGCTCTGCTGCTTGCAGCACCACTGTTCGCGCAGACACAGTCGGCGAGCAGCGCGCCGGCGCCAGAAGATCCCAGGGCTCAGGCAGCACAGCACGCGACGCAGGTGAGGACGGCACAGCCGGACATCGTCGATCTGAAGATTCAGCAGGCGCTGCGAGAGCGCGATGCAATTATCCGGAACCTGCTGCAGCGGGTGCAGGAGTTGGAAACGCGGCTGAATGAGAGCAATGCCGCGAGCGGGCGAGTGGTCGCGGAAACAACTGCCACAGCCGCACCGGCGGCAGCAGCAGCACCGGTCGCAGCAGCGCCGCCTGCGGCGAGCACGCTTGCGTCAACGGTGAACAATGCAACCTACGACGATACGGAGCGGCACGCTTCGGCCGCGCTGGATCGCGCACTGCTGGTGCGCGGCAGTTTGCTGTTGCCGAGCGGAATGCTTGAGGTCGACAACATGGCCTCGTATTACAGCATGTCGTCGGATCATGTGACGGTGAATGGATTCGCCCTGTTCCCGGTGCTGGTGGTCGGCGATATTACGTCGGAGCGTCTGCGGCGGGACATTCTTATCCACTCGGTGACGAGCAGACTTGGCCTGACCAAGAAGCTGCAGATGGACTTCATGGTTCCGTACGGCTACATACTGGACCGGACGGTGGACGCGACAAACAATGAGACGTCGGAGAGCCAGTTCGGGCTCGGAGATATCGTCGCGGGACTTTCGTATCAGTTCGTCACGGAGCATGGGAACGCTCCCGATCTGCTCGCGAGCTTCCATTACAAGTCGAACACCGGCACGAACTCCTATGACCTGCAGAGCGCGGACACATCACTCGGCACGGGATTCAATGGGCTCACTGGAACGCTCACAGCGGCCAAGACGAATGATCCGCTGGTGTTTTTCGGAAGCCTGAACTACACGAAGAATCTGCCGGCGCACCATACGATTCCGGTGAGTAATCCTTCTGACCCGAGTGAGACGAGCATGGTGGGATTTCTGCGGCCGGGCGATGCGTACGGATTTCAACTCGGGTCGGTGCTGGCCCTGAATCCGGAGACCTCGATGACGTTGGGATGGGACCAGCGGTTTACCCGACAGACGAAGCTGAACGGGCAGGCGTTGCCGGCGTCCTATCTGGTGGAAGGATCGCTGCGCATCGGGACCTCGTACATGTACGCTCCCGGACGCATGCTTGATCTGAGCTTTGGCGTGGGGCTCACGCCCGACACGCCGAACCTGCAGTTCTCGGTTGATTTTCCCTTCCGCCGGACACTCTGGAAGCCGTCGTTTTAGCGATGCAGCTTAGTGCACGAGGTGCAGGATGCTGCTGCCCTGTGCAGTCCATGCTGCGGCGCCGGTGTGAGTCAACTGCTGGGCTTGATCGTTCCAGTGCAGATGTGTGATGCGATCGTGGCCCTGCTCGTAGGCGTAGGTGTTGCCGTCGTCGTCGTACAGAGTGAAGTCAGCGTCGGCGCCGGGATAGATGCGGACCTCGGCGATGGCCTGGTGCTCGTCGGTGCTGAGGATCGGCGCGCCGAGCGGAAGGATCGATCCTGCGCGGACGAAGATGGGGATTGTGTCGATGGGTGCGTTGACCTCAATCTTCTGCCCGCCGTGTACGCGCTCGCCGGTCCAGAAGTTGTACCAGACTGTTTTTTCGGGGCCTTCGGGACCTGCGGGGAGATAGACCTCGCGAGTGGTCCTTCCCTGCTCTGTTACGGGTGCGATCAAGAGCGCGGGACCGAACATGTATTCGTCGGTGATGTTGGCGGCGTTGGGATCGCTGCCGAAGTCCATGAAGAGGCCACGCATGAAGGGGGCGCCAGTCTCGTGCGAGTACCAGCCGAGAGAGTAGATGTAGGGCATGAGCTGGTAACGAAGCCGCAGATATTTTTCGAGGATCGGTTCGGCTTGCTTGCCGTAGCTCCAGACCTCGTTGTACTTGCGACTGCCATGCGTGCGCATGTTGGGCTGGAAGGTTCCGTACTCGAACCAGCGAACGTAGAGCTCCGGATAATCATCGTAATGGCCGACGACATCGCGCGCGTCGCTGGGGTCGAGCAACGGCGGGCGCTCTAGCGTGTGCGAATAGGGCAGATATTGCCAGCCGCCGATGTCGGTGCTCCAGTAGGGCATGCCGGAGGCGACGAAGTTGATGCCAGTGGGAACTTCGCGCTTGAGTGTGTCCCATGTGGGGTAGATGTCCGAAGACCAGAAGATGGCGCCGTTGTGCTGCGCGCCGAGGTAGGCGTCGCGCGAGAGGATGAGTGCGCGGCGGTCGGGAAGGTCGGCGCGGAAGCCGTCGTAGATGGCTTTGGTGTGGAAGAAGGGATAGACGTTGAAGAACTCTGTGCCGGGACCGATGTGCAGGTAGCTGCCGTTGGGCGGCAGATCGGGTTCGGTCTCGTCGGCCCAAAAGCTGTCGAAGCCGAGTGAGACGAAGTTCTGGTTGATGCGGTCCCAGAACCACTTCGCTGCATCGGGGTTGGTGGTGTCGATGTCGGAGCCGGCTTTGTCGTAGGGCAGGCCGTTGGTTGGCGCGCCGTCGGCGAGATGCTCGAACCAGCCATTCTTGAGGATGGTCGCGTAGTAGCGGTCCTCGGGAACGTAGCGCGGCCAGACGCTGATCATCGAATGGAAGCCCATGCGGTGCAGCTCGTCGTTCATGGCCTTCGGGTCCGGCCAGTAGCGCGGATCCATATCCATCTGGCCCATTTTGGTGAAGTAGAACCAGTCGACGACCATGACGTCGGCGGGCAGATGTCGCTCGCGATAGCCGCGCGCGACATCGAGCAGCTCCTTCTGCGAGCTGTAGCGCTGCTTGCACTGGATGTAACCGTAGGCGGACTTGGGCAGCATGGGCACGCTGCCGGTCAGCTGGCGGTAGCCCTCGTAGAGCTGGTCGTAGGTGTCGCCTACGATGACGAAGAACGAGACGCGCTGGCCGACCTGCGAGGTCCACTTGGTGTGCTCGTTGAAGGCGAAGTCGACGCGCGTCTTGGATGGGTTGTCCCAGACGATGGCGTAGCCTTTGTTGGTGACGACGAAGGGAACGCAGACGGTAGGGCCGGCGGCCGCGTCGTAATCGTGCGCGCACTCGACGGAGCGTCCGCGCAGGTCGAGGAAGCCCTGCTGGTTCTGGCCGAGGCCGTAGTAGTGCTCGTCCGGCGGGGCGGCGAAGGTTGCGCCGACGCGGAAGAACGGATCGTCGCCGGGACGGCGGTCGTAGAGGATCTGTGAGTTGCCGTCCTTGTGGTTGGGCACGGACATCTCCCAACTTTGCATGTGGAGGACGGGCCGACCGTCGGCACGCGTGATGCCGAAATCAAACCAGGGAGTCGATCCCACGAAGTACTTCGCAGTTTCCGGCAGAGGGCCGGTGGGCTGGTGATACGCTCCGATCTTTACGGCAAGCTCTGAGGAGCGATACTCATCTCCTGCTTCGGAGCTTGAGTGCGTCCACCCGCTGGGCGCGGGTTGTGCGGAGATGCCGATGCCGGGCGCGCGCTGCGCCGCAGCCGCATCCAGGCTGAGGGTCACGTGCACGATGCCGGGAGCGTATCCCTCGAGGACCACCGTTGCCTGACCCCGCTGAAGCACAACGCGCTGCGCGAATAGAGTCGATGTTCCGAAGACCGTCAGCAGCACCAACGCAAAGCGTTGCAGCATACTCATCCAGTAATTCTCCAATCTGCTGGAGTTTAAAAGATTTTCTTGCCAAAAGCAGAGCACAGTAGTTGGACCGCAAGATCGGCTGTGCGGTTGCGCTCATCAAGGATTGGATTCACCTCGACCAGCTCGAAGCTGACCATGCCGCCGTCGTCGGCAAGGATCTCCATGGCGAGATGCGCCTCACGGTAGGTCGCGCCGCCACGCACGGGCGTGCCGACGCCGGGCGCATCTTCGGGGTCGACCCAATCGAGATCAAGCGAGACGTGATAGCCGGCGGTGCCCTGGGAGGCGATAGGGATCGCTTGCTCCATTACGGTCCGTAGTCCGAGCTCGTCGATATCGCGCATGGTGTAGACGGTCACGCCGGCGCGGCGGATGTTCTCGCGCTCCTGCTCGTCGATATCGCGCACGCCGATTAACACGGTGTGTTCGGGCAACACCTTCGGGGACCAATGCAGCAGATCGCTGAGCGCTTTCGGCTCCATGCCGAGCAGCGCCGCGACGGGCATGCCGTGGACGTTTCCTGAAGGCGATGTCTCGGGGGTGTTGATGTCCGAGTGCGCATCGAGCCAGATGAGACCGATCGCGCTTTGTCTGGATCGAAAGTAAGTCGCCACACCCGCAACGGTGCCCGCGGCAACCGAATGGTCGCCTCCCAGGACGACGGGGATGGCTCCGTGGGCGAGCGCTTGCTGCACGCAGTCCGCGGTGAGCTCGGCGCTGTGGACGATCTCGTTGAGGAAGCGGGCGCGCTCGTCGCCGCGGTGCTTGGTCTCGGCGACAGCGACCGGGATGTTGCCGCGATCTGTCACGTGGTAGCCAAGCTCTTCGAGCTTGGCCTGCAGCCCCGCGGCCCGTATAGCAGAGGGGCCCATGTCGACGCCCCGGCGTTGCTGCCCAAGGTCAAGAGGAACACCGATGATTTCGATCTCTTTCGTTCGGATGGGTGACATTCGGATGTCGATCCTAGCTCGCTGCAAAAGCGGCGAAGCAATTGTTGCATAACCGAGTCACACGTCGTTTCGTACGTGTACCTTGGAGTTATCCTTTTTGGCGCGTAAGGTTTCGTCCTGATGAAGCTGAGGTTTGTCCCGCTCGCACTCGTTCTTCTGCTGCAGCCGTTGTCTTGCTCTCTCCGAGCGCAGACCGCGAGTTTGTCTAAGGCACCGGCGCAGGCGAGCGTTGATTTTCCGACCATTCTTTACGGTGCGGCCTACTATCACGAGTACGAGCCGACCGAGCGGCTGGATCAAGACGTCCGCATGATGAAGGACGCGGGACTGAACGTTGTGCGCATGGGCGAGTCGACGTGGAGTCTGTGGGAGCCTGAGGATGGCAAGTTCGAGTACGCGTGGATGGACCGCGTGGTGGACGCGATGGGCAAGGCCGGGATCAAGGTGATTCTCGGCACGCCGACTTACTCGATCCCGACGTGGCTGTATCACGAGCATCCGGAGAT
>DASYBN010000461.1:0-2935 GCA_036500785.1 Acidobacteriaceae bacterium | reverse complement strand
GATAGAGCAGCTCGATCTTCGGATCGTAGATGAACTCCCACGTCTCGTAGGTCGTCTGCGCGTTCGGATTCAGGATGCTGTCACCTGTCTTCGCCGTTCCGACGCCCATGATCTGGCCGACTCCACCTGAGGAGCTGGAGCTCGTCGAACCCGAGGTTGTTGTCGAACCTGTTGTCGATCCACCGATCGTCGCACCGGCGAAGCCAGCGGAAAGTGCGGAAGTTGCGCCGACGGTGCTGCTGCCAGTGGTCGAAGTCGAAGAACCTGTCGTGCTCCCCGACGTGCCACCGAACCCCGTGCCGAGCGTCGACGCGGATCCGAGGCTCGATCCGCCGCCTGTTGTGTTCAGGCCGCCGAGCGGCTGACCGAAGAAGCCCTTCACCGTCGTCTTGTTCTCGCCGACGTGGATGATGCGCCAGTCAGCCTTTCCGGTCAGCGGGTCAACATACTGCTTGCGCAGGAACCGCACGTTGTTGGAGTTCTCGAGCGCGTCCATCGATGGCGGATAGGTCTTAAACTTGCGGTAGTAAAGCCGGATCGCGCGCACATACTGTTCAGCGCGGTGTTCGCTCTCGACCTCCTTATCGCGCTGCAGATTCTTCGCCATCACAGGCGCGGCAACGGCGAGCGCGATGAGCACAAGCGCCGCCAGCAGGACAACGAAGACCAGCATGAAGCCTTCTTCCGTGCTGGCTTTGGCCCCGCGTTGCAGATCGAGATTCGAGCGAGCATTCATAACTATTGCATCAGCCGCGGGAGCGTCTGTGTGTTGTTGTTTTGCAGGTCTTCGACCTGAATGCTGTTCAGGCCAATGGAGATGATCTTGTACCTGTGCGCGACGATCTCACCGGGCGAGGCGAGGTACACGTTGTCGCCCTGCAGCAGGAACGCCTGCACCGGACCATCCGCGCGCTTGGCTGTGCCGAAGAACTTCAGGTTGATCGGCGGCGGAGGCGGTGGACCGAGTTGTGCCGGCGCAAGCGTCACCGGCTTTGGCCGCGCAGACGGCACGTTCTTCGGAATCACCGGTGCGGGCGGCGTATAGGTGAGCGAGAAGATGTTGCGCCCTGTACCCGAATAGACAAGACTCTCGGTGCGGTGCATCGCAGTTTCGTCGAGTGTGGGATCGAGGCTCGCGGAGGTATTTGCGAGCTTCACGGCATCGACGCCGGGCATGCTGGTGGTCTCTGTGCCGTGCGCGGCGGTGAGGCCCGCGGCGCGCGTTGAGGTCTGCGCCGGCGTTGGGGTCGTCGTGCGCGCCGGCGTATTCACAGGAGCAATCGTCGGCGGAGGTGCGCTCGATGTGCCGCTGAAGAGCGCGTTATAGGCGTACAGAATGCAGCACAGCGCAACTGCGCCGAGCGCGCCCGCGATGATGGTCTTCCTGCGATTCTCCGCGCCGGCCCTCACTGTGCGCCTCCAGGGGTTGCGGTCTCAGGCGCAGGCTGCGCAGAGGCTTCGGTTCCGTTCGGTGCGCGCAGATAGGTGGTCAGACGGATGCGCAGGTTAACCATGCCCGTCTGCTGGCCCGAGAGGTTGATGCCGTTCACGAGGAAGAACATCTTGTCGCGCTCGAGCGAGTTGATGAACTCGACGATGGGACGGTAGTCTCCGGAGACGCTGGCGTCCATGCGGAGCTCAGTGAGCCCGTACTGGCCAGTGAGCACAGGCTGCTGCGCGTACTGCACATTGGCGAGACGCACATTGGTCTTCTGCGTCAGCTTGCCCAGCTCGGAGAGCACCTCCGAGTAGGCGTAGGGCAGGCGATCGGCGTAGAACGCGTTGGCGTCTTCGGTGGACGTAGCGATCTTCGCGTCGATGCCGCGTAAAGGCTGTGCCTGCAGGCGCGCCGTCGTGAGCAGGACGCGCTGCTGATTGAGCGCCTCCGCGTTGTGCGCCTTCAGGGACTCCGAAACGAAGATCAGATGCGCTGCCATGTAGAGCACGATCACGAGCAGCGCCGCCACTCCCGCATAGTGCAGATTCACCGCAGTCAGCAGAGCCCGTGCCCGCGTGGTGAGGCGTGGGAGGTTGCGCACCAGCGAGGAGCTCGAGGGGGGAGGAACGGTGGCAGTCGCGCTCATCGGGCTCCTCCTCTCGTCTTGCTTGTGTGCTTCGTTACCGGCGATTTCGTCGTTTCGGGCTTCGTGTAGGACTCGCCCTCAGGCAGCGGATTGTAGTTGGCGAGGATGTCGAACTCGACGCCCGGAGGCGCTGTGGGGACGTTCATCTGCGGCTGACGGAAGGAGCCGGCGTTCGCCCCGGATGTTTTGGCCTGCGACGCTTCGCCGCTCAAGCGCGGCTGCAGGAAACGCCGCGAGTGCTCCAGGTTGCGAACCAGCTGCACAGCGCGGTCGCGCTCGCCTGAGACGCGCATGCGGATGATGAGGTCGCCAGAGGAGGTCGCCTGCGGCTCGATGGAGGTGACCTGCACGCCGGTTGGCAGAACGTTTTCGAGGTCCATCATCACCGCGGTCCAGGAGAAGCTCTTTTCGAGGAATAGCGCGTTGAGGAAGTGCGCGCGGTCGAGAACCGCAGCGTTGGTTGGCTGGCGCATGCGAGCTTCGTTGTGCAGCCGCTCCTGCTGTGCGGCGATGGTCTGATTGCGCAGCGCGTCCATCTGCCCAGCGGCGTGGTCGAGCTTCTTCTGCAGCACATGCGCCCAGATCCCGAGAGCAAGTGCTACCGCAGCGAGCACACCCATGAGGATGCGCAGCCGCAGAAAGAGCGGGCGCAGTTCAACAAAGGGACGCGACGCGAGATTGATGGAGATGCGCATGGTCAGCCTCGCAGCGCTCCTGCAACGCCGGCCAGCGAGCCGCGCGGGATGTTGCCGGTGACAGCGCCTGCGGCGAACACTGAGCTCTCGATGAGCTCCCGCACACGCAGATCATCGGCCTCGGTGTAGCCGTTGCCGTTGAGCAAGCCGCCCAGC
>DASYBN010000460.1:0-2561 GCA_036500785.1 Acidobacteriaceae bacterium | reverse complement strand
TGATGCGGAGCGAGGATGGTGAAGCGGATGCCCTCCTGCGCCATGAGGTCGAGGACCTGGCGGGAGACGGCGGTCTCGGCGAGCCACATGCCTTCGGGGGTGCGGCCGAAGCGGTGCTCGAAGTCGGCGATGCCCCAGCGGATCTGGGTGCGGGCGTCGCGTTCGCTGGCGAGCGGCATGATGATGTGGTTGTAGACCTGCGCGATGGCCGATCCGTGGCCGGAGTAGCGCTCGGTGCTGGCAGCGTCGGCATCGAGGATCATGCGATGGGTGCGGGGAGCGTTGTCGGCCAGCCAGCTGAGCAGCGTGGGGCCGAAGTTGAAGCTCATCCGCGCGTAGTTGTTCATGATGCGGGTGATCTGGTTCTGCTTGTTCTGGATGCGGGAGGCGCCGTTGGGCGCGTAGCACTCGGAGGTGATGCGCTCATTCCAGTCGTGATAAGGCGCGGCGGATTCCTGCATCTCGACGGTTTCGAGCCACGGGTTTTCGCGCGGCGGCTGATAGAAGTGTCCGTGGACGCAGACGAAGCGGGTGGGAGCGGAGGCGGGATCGAGCGGCTTGGTGGCTTGGTTCTTGCGCGGCATCTCTCAAAATCCTATTCCCTGGGACGCGCGGCGGCGGGAGTTGGCTGCGCGCGGTTCCACAGGAGGGCTGTGAGTGTGTCCGCAAGCTGTTGCAACGATGGGAGGTCTTTACTGCGGCTGGACGATTTTGCCGGCGGCGAGATCGCAGGCGCGCCACATGTACCAGCTGGCGACGGAGCGCCAGGGCGTCCACTTCTTGGCGCGGCGTTCCATCTGGGCGCGGGTAGCGAGGAGGTCGGGCGTGACCTTCTGGGTCGGCTTGAGGCCGAGGAAGGTGAGGGCGAAGCCTTTGCGGATGCCGTAGTCGTCGACGGGGAGGACGTTGGGGCGGCCGAGGCGGAAGATGAGGAGCATCTCGACGGTCCAGCGGCCGATGCCGCGGACCTGGGTGAGGTGCTCGATGATGGCGTCGTCGGACATGCGGCGGATGGTGGCGAGTGTGGGGACGGTGCCGTCGAGGGTTTTGGCGGCGAGGTCGCGGAGGGCGAGGGCTTTGTTGTGGGAGAGGCCGGCGGCGCGGAGTTGCTCGTTGGGCGCGTCGAGGAGTTGTTGCGGTGTGGGGTGATTGGCGGGCGGGGCGTTTGGCGGAAGGCCGGGGTCAAAGCCGGCGAGCAGGCGCGCGTGGATGGCGGCGGCGGCCTTGCCGTGGAGCTGCTGATAGATGATGGATTCGGCGAGGGCCTCGAAGGGGGATTGCTGCGCGGCGAGACGGAGGGTGAAGGGGCCGGCGCGTTCAATGAGTTTGCCGAGTTTGGGGTCGGCGGCGGAGAGCTCGGCGATGGCTTGTTCGGTGTCGTACGGTGGCTTGTGGGTGCGGCCGGAGCGGGGGCGGGGCATGCCAGCGATGATACGGGCGAAGTGGGTGGTCCAAGGTGTTATAACGTGAGTTATAATGCCGGTATGCAGCTCAAAGTGAGAAAGATCGGCAACGGCTATGGTGTTCTGCTTCCGAAGCAGCTTCTTGAAGACATGGCTCTTGAGGAAGGTTCGCTCGTGGATGTCGATAAGGTCGGAAACGTGTTTCAGCTGACGCCCGTGGACGAAGAGTTCACGCGTCAGGTGGAGGCATTTCTGCGCACGGAGCCGCAACACCGGAATACATATCGAGAGCTCGCCAAGTGAAGTTTGTGTGGGTTCGCGCGGATGTTCTGCGCAATGTGCATCGCCGATTGATTGAAACGTACGGCGGACTCGACGGAGTGCGGGATGAAAATGCACTTGAGTCGGCGATTGCACGTCCGGAGCAGATGGAGGCATACGGCGGAGTTCAGTCAGTGGCTCAGCTGGGTGCGGCGCTCGGCTGGGCGATTCTGCGGAACCATCCGTTTACTGACGGCAATAAGCGCGCGGCATTTGCTGCGCTGATGATTTTTCTCTCGAGGAACGGACATCGTATGACTTGCTCGGAGGTCGAGGAGACGGCGATGGTGCTTCGTGCGGCGGCGAGCGAGATATCGGAACAGGAATGGACCGCGTGGGTCGAGCGCAGCGTCGCGCGCATTGCGGAGTAGAGCAGCTCTGTTCCTCAGGTGAACTCGGACTGTTGTGGACGCAGTTGATCGATGAGATGCGTGCGGGGTTGTGAAATTAGGCGCGGCGGCGGCGTGGACGGGGCCGTTCCTCATTTCATGGGCCGAACATCGGTCAACTCGACGGGCCAGCCTCTTCAAACCATGGCGAATCGACTGCTATACTTTGGCTCTCGGATAGCAGTGTCGGTCTCGTTGGATTTCCCCCTTCGGACAGATAACCAAATGGGTTGCTGCTGCGTTCGTCCCGTTGCGGACGAGGGAGCAGCATGCGATTGAAGTAAGCAAGCCACGCCAACCGTGTTGGCGAACGGAGCAGGAACGCACTCATGGCGCAAGTCTTTGACCGCAGTTCGAATGCACTGGTTCGGATGAGCCTTGTGCTGACGGGCCTGATCGTCATCGCGCTCGGCGTGACGCTGAACGAGTTGCAACGGTCGCCCTGGGT
>DASYBN010000459.1:0-6037 GCA_036500785.1 Acidobacteriaceae bacterium | reverse complement strand
ATACTTCCCGCGAACGCCCTTGCTGAAATCAAGATTCGGGCGTTCCGCCAGCGGATCGGGTTCAGGAGACTTCTTCATACTGCTGTCGCTCTCTCGTAGTCGCGAGACGCGCACCGATGAGCCGGATGCGTGAGCCGCGTTCAGTGTAATTCCACCGCCGCCAACAACCCCTTCAAATCCAGCGGCCGCGTCACCATCGCGAGTTCCCCATCCTTCCCCCGCGGCCACTCCTCCCTCGGCCGATCCCAATACAACTCCACCCCATTTCCATCCGGGTCGCGCAGGTACAGAGCCTCGCTCACCCCATGGTCCGACGCGCCATCCAGCGGCACGCCCGCCTCCATCAGCCGCCGCAACGCATCCGCCAGCTCCGCCCGCGTCGGATACACAATCGCCAGGTGATACAGCCCGGTCGTCCCCGGCGCCGGCGCACTCCCGCCCGCGCTCTCCCACGTATTCAGCCCAATGTGGTGGTGATACCCGCCCGCCGACAGAAAGGCCGCGCTGTTCCCGATCTGCTGCGTCACCTCAAAGCCCAGCACATCGCGATAAAACCGCAGCGCCCGCTCCAGGTCCGACACCTTCAAATGCACATGCCCAATCCGCGCCTCAGGATGAATCGTCTTCATCTATGTTCGATTCCACCCACGCCGCCCAAGATTCAGGGTGGCCCATTCATCGCAGTCTCATCGCGACGAGTGGGGTCACTCTTCACGCCGCCCCATCGCCGAATCTGTATCATCGTCTTCTCTAACTCACACCGGGACCTCCACGTACTCTTCACACGACTTGCTCGCAGGAGAAATCATGCCCACCGTTAGAACGAAGGACGGTCTCGAGATCTACTACAAGGATTGGGGCACCGGTCAGCCCATCGTCTTCAGCCACGGCTGGCCTCTCTCAGCCGATGACTGGGACGCCCAGCTGATGTTCTTTCTCAGCCACGGCTATCGCGTCATCGCCCATGACCGCCGCGGCCACGGCCGCTCCACCCAATCCGGCGACGGCCACGACATGGACCACTACGCCGATGATCTTCGCGCCGTCGTCGAGCACCTTCACCTCGACAACGCCATCCATGTCGGACACTCCACCGGCGGCGGCGAAGTCGCTCACTATCTCGCCCGCCATGGCGAACGCGGCGCTGCGAAAGCCGCCCTCATCAGCGCGGTCCCTCCGCTCATGCTCAAGACCGACGCCAACCCCGGCGGCCTGCCCAAGTCCGTCTTCGACGGCTTTCAGGCGCAAGTCGCCGCCAACCGCTCGCAGTTCTATTGGGACCTGCCCGCCGGCCCCTTCTATAACTTCAATCGCCCCGGCGTCAAAACCATCGAGCCCGTCGTTCACAACTGGTGGCGCCAAGGCATGATGGGCGGAGCCAAGGCGCACTACGACGGCATCGTCGCCTTCTCCCAAACCGACTTCACCGAGGACCTCAAGAAGATCACCATCCCCGTCCTGGTCATGCACAGCGAGGACGACCAGATCGTCCCCTACGCCGACGCCGGCCCACTATCGGCAAAGCTCCTCAGGAACAGCACATTCAAAAGCTACAAAGGCCTACCGCACGGCATGCCCACCACCCACGCCGACATCATCAACGCAGACCTGCTCGCATTCCTCAAAGCCTGACAGCTTCAGCACGGACCAGAAAACCGGGTCGCCCATTCATCGCAGTCTCATCGCGATGAGTGGGAACCCAATCCAAACCCAAGCCATCACCCGTAGCGAAACTCCGGCTTACTCTGCCCGACCTCGATGATGTACCCATCCGGATCGCGGATATAGCAGCGCGTCTCGCCGTACTTATCCAGCGGCTCCGTGATGAACTCCGCTCCCCGGCTCCCCCACTCCTTATAGCAAGCCTGAATGTCAGCCACCCGGAGATTCAGGAAGCTGTTGATGTGGTTGGGATCCGGGACGCTGAGCGACACCGTCGGCTTGTCCGGCGTCGGCCCGCCGCCGACATTCATAATCATCCAGATATTCGCCAGCCGAAGGTACCCCGGCGCATTGCCGTCGCCGCGGCTCAGAATTTCCGCGCCAAAAACCTTCGCATACCAGTCAAGCGACCGCTGAATGTCGCTTACAGTGAGAAAATGCGCGATGCTCATCCCTTCCTTCGGGGGCATCTCATAACTCTTCTGATCGATCTCTACGTTGCTCATCGACGGCTCCTCTTCCGCTACACGGGCCCGTGCCGCCGATTAAACACCCGAAATGCACAGCCGCGTGCGAACATCGAAACGCGCCGAGGCGAAATCCTCAGAAATCTGCGTTTTCAACATTTATTATTCCGGAACTAATGAATGTTCCACGTGGAACAACCTAAATCGGCCGCAACCGCAGCACCACAATCCCATGCGCCGGCACCACCGCCGTGTAACTCCCATGCGCAACTCCCAAATCTTTGTGCTCCCACAAATCGCGCGCTCTCGCGTCGCCGTTGATCCCCGCATCCGCAAGCTTCACCGTGATGTGCGTCGGTGACTCCAGCTGATTCACCAGCCCAACAGCAACTTCACCGCCGCTCAGCGGCTTCGCCCAAATCTCGAGCGGACCCTCCTGCCAGACCCGGTCGCCTGCTTTCCCGAGCGGATCCTGGTCGATCGCAATAACCTCGCGATTCAGCAAAATACTCTTCGTTTCGTCGGACATTTGCGTTAAATCGTTGCCCGCCATAAGCGGCGCGGCCATCAGCGCCCACATGCTGAAGTGCGTCTTCGGCTCCTCATACTTCATCCCCGGATTTCCGACCTCGAGGATGTCCGGATCGTTCCAATGTCCGGGCCCTGCAAACTTTCCTAGCGTCGCCTGCCGGTCCGCAATGGACATCATTCGCTCGTACGTGTCGTTGATGTCGTTGCTCGTACGCCACATGTTGCCGCCGACTTCAGGTCCCCACTGCCACACCGAGCCGAGGCCATACTGGCACATGCTGAACACCATTGGACGACCCGTTTTCAGGATGGCCTGGTGCATTTTTTCGTACGCTGCTTTCATCAGCGCTTCGGACTTTGTTACGTCTCCGCCGGACTCCTGCTGCATGATGATGCGGTAGCTGCACAGATCGTACTTCAGGTAGTCGACGCCCCAGCTGGCGAACATCTTCGCGTCCTGGTCCTCGTGGCCGTAGCTCGCCTCCGCACCTGCGCACGTCACGGGTCCCGGACCGCTGTAAAGACCGAATTTCAGACCTTTTGAGTGGATGTAGTCGCCGAGTGCTTTCATGTGAGGAAACGTTGGCAGCGGATGCAGCTCACCGTTGGCGTCGCGCTGGCCTTCCCATCCGCCGTCGATGTGCACGTATACGTAGCCGGCGTCCTTCATGCCCGAGGCGACCATTGCATCGGCCTGCTCGCGAATCAGTTTGTCGCTGATGGCGTGGGCGTAGTGGTTCCATGTGCTCCATCCCATCGGCGGCGTCGCGGCCAATACTGGCGGCGCGTTTGCCGGATTCGAAGCAGCCGCTCCGCTTACGCCGAGCAGCATGAACAATGCACACGTCAGAATTCGCACTCAGTGATCTCCTCTGTAAAGCTGCAGCAGCGACTATATCAATCTTTTGCAATCTATTGCAGGAAAAGCGACGCAATACAATGATTCCGCTTCGAAATCTTTCCAAAAAGGCTCCTCATGATCTCTGTGCGACGGCTGTTCGCTTCGGTTGTTCTTCCAACACTCTCGTTGGTCTCCTTCGCGGCTTGTGGCCAGGGCGTTGCTGCAACGCCGCCGATGGGATGGAACAGTTGGAATCACTTTGCAGAGAAGGTCGACGACGCGACGATCCGCGCGACGGCGGACGCGATGGTGTCGTCCGGTATGCGTGACGCCGGATACATCTACGTCAATATTGACGACACATGGGAGGGCAAGCGGGACGCGAACGGAATCATTCACGCGAACTCGAAGTTCCCGGACATGAAGGCTCTCGCCGATTATGTGCACTCGAAAGGGCTGAAGCTCGGCATCTATTCGAGCCCCGGACCGAAGACCTGCGCCGGGTACGAGGGTTCGTTGGGACACGAGGTGCAAGATGCGCAGACGTACGCTGCATGGGGCATCGATTATCTGAAGTACGATCTGTGCAGTCTCGGCGACCAGATGCGCACCGCGGGGAGCCGCGAAGCTGCGCACAAGATCATGGTCGACGCGTACACCAAGATGCACGACGCGCTGCGTGCTACAGGGCGGCCGATGGTGTTCAGCATGTGCCAGTACGGATGGGATGCGGTGTGGGAGTGGGGACCATCGGTTGGCGGCAATCTTTGGCGGACCACCGGCGATATCAGCGACAACTACGCGCGGATGGCCGAGCTCGGGTTCGGTCAGGCGGGACTTGCGCGTTTTGCGGGCCCTGGCCACTGGAACGATCCGGACATGCTCGAGGTCGGCAACGGCAAGATGACCGCCGATGAGTACCGGACGCACATGAGTTTGTGGGCGCTGCTCGCCGCGCCGCTGCTGGCTGGGAACGACATCGCCCATATGAGCTCGGAGACCGCGTCGATCCTTATGAACAGAGAGGTCATCGCTGTCGATCAGGACCCGCTCGGCAAGCAAGGCGACCGCGTCTATGCGGAAGGACCGATTGAGGTTTGGTCACGTCCGCTAACGGGCCACGCGGTTGCGGTTGGAATCTTCAACCGCGAAGGCCGCGCGCTTACGGCGCATGTTGATTTTAAAAGACTCGGCTTCCACGAACCAGTGCACGCGCGCGATCTGTGGCTGCACAAAGATCTCGGCTCGTTGCCGTCGCTTTATAACGTCGAGATTCCTGCGCACGCGGTGTTGATGCTGCGCGTTGTTCATTAGCCGCGTTCAGTGCGAGGCCGGGCTTGGCGGCGCATCCTCTGCCGCGGGCTCCGGCGCGGTCTTGTTCGGCACGTCGCGCCCGTGTTCCGGATCGTAGTTGTGCGCGACCATCCAGTGCTTGAAGTCGTCGACAGAGGTTGAACCCATGTGTCCGTTCTTTTCGGTGTAGGCGAAGTCCTTCACATCGGTATTGATAGTGCAAGTGAAGTAGCTTCCGGACTTGCCGAACTCGGGGAACAGCACTGTCAGTTGTTTGCCTGGCTTCTTCCACCGTGCTGGATAGGTCTCGTAGCCGAAGGACGCCCTGATCTTGCGGCCGCAGTCGAAGCTGAAGTCGACTCCGTGCGCGGCACCGTTCTCGAACAGATTCGCGCGTCCGTCGCCCTTGGCATCATCGATCCACTCGTGATGGTAGAAGGTCGTCTCACTCCTCCGGAAGATGTGCAGGCGCAGCGTGTAATCGGCTGTATTCCTGCTGTCCGCTTGAACGCCTGCCGCCATTCCCAGAGCCGCTGCCAGAACAACACACCCGCGCATCAAACGCATCTGTTTCGATCTCCGTTCGGATATTCAAGATAATGCCGCTTACAACGGAAGATTTATCAGAAGCTGCGGGACTCCACAACCGGTTTCGGTAAAAGCGTGACGGACCTGCATGTTTGAGTAAGAGCTTGCGAAAAAAGAGCGGGAGGATTACTCCTCCCGCTCTGCATTGTTGGTGGCTGCAGCTTAGTGAATGTCGAACTGCTCGGGGTGCAGGCTTGGATCGGATTTGACGAGGATAGTTTTGCCACTGATCTCTTCCATCTCCTGCAGCCATTTTCCGCCGTTGGACTTGAGTTGCTTCACGACCTCGGGGTTCACGCGCAGCATGATGTCGCCCTTTTCGAGGTGACGATGCATCTTGCGCAACTCGATGAAGATCTCGTTGCAGACCGTTACCGGCGACTTCGTCATGCCCGTGCCCTGGCACACACCGCAGGTTGTGGAGAGCGTGCGCTCGAGCGACTGCTTGACGCGCTTGCGCGTGATGGCGACGAGGCCGAAGTCGTTGAACTGGAGAACCTTCGACGGAGCGCGATCCTTCTTGAGCTCTTCTTCGAGGGCGATGAGGACCTTCTGCCGATTCTTGCGCTCATCCATGTCGATGAAGTCGATGACGATGATGCCGCCGAGATCGCGCAGACGAATCTGGCGAACGATCTCGGGAATTGCATCGAGG
>DASYBN010000458.1:0-6123 GCA_036500785.1 Acidobacteriaceae bacterium | reverse complement strand
GTTCAGGTAGACCGCGACGGCCTTGCCGTCCTTGAGCGCGGGCTTGAACTTGTACTGCTGCACGGCCTCGACCGCCTTCTCATCCAACCCCATGCCCACTCCGCGCAGCACGTGCACGTTACGCGGCTTGCCGTCCGCGCCGACGATCAACGAGACCACCACGTTGCCTGAGAACTTCGCCTTGCGCGCCTCTTCGGAGAACTCCGGGTCCGGCGTGTAGATCGCGATCGGTGGCCGAACCGATCCACCGACCTGGTATACGCCGCCGCCCATGTTGCCGCCCGAGCCCGGCCCGATACCCGCACCGTTCCCCGATCCAATGCCTGTACCGTTGCCGTTGCCCATCGAGACGCCGTTCAGGTTCGAATTGGGCATGCCGAGGTTGGGCATGGAATTATCGGCGAGCTTCAGGTTCGGCTGCACCACGACGGTCGGCTCAACCGCCAGCTTGGGCGGAATCGTGGGCGGAGCCTTCGGCGGAACAATCTGAGTCTGCGCCAACTTGGGCAGACGGCCCTTGGTAACCGGACCGAGGTCATGCTGTCCACCACCGCCGCCCATCTGCGTCGCCTTCGGCATGACCGGCGGTGCCGGCGGAGGCTCGAGCAGCGCAGAGACGGCCTTCGATACCGGCGCCGCAATCGGCACCTTCGAGGCGATCAGCATCGCGATGATCAGAATGACGGCTGCGTGAATGCCGACGGCTACGGCGGTCGAGGTTGGGCTGCGCTTCGTCGCCATGCGGTCGGGCACGGCGATGGGCTTCGATTCGAGCTTCAACGGCGGCAGCTTGGGCGCAAAGAAGGCGTCGCGGATGTTCGAGATCAGCGACTGGAAGATGCTTTCTTCCTTGATCTCGCCGCTAAGGTGAGGCTCGACCGCAGCAGGGCGCACAACGGGGGCCTCGGTGCTGGGGTCGTACTGGGGCGGGAGAACGTTAAGATCGGCCATGGGAGGACGGAGCTCGAGCGCCTGCGGTTCCTGCTGCTTTCTGCGGTTGGACCTCACGGCCTTTGTCGTGGGCGCCGCGGCCTCCGGAACTTTTATTGTAGACGGGTCCCGGTGTTCATGCTTTCCGTATAGACGTAGACGGGGTACAAGATGTCGCGGGTACCGGCGTCGATATCAACCGGCGCTGGCCGCTAAGCCGCGCCCTCCCCTTACAATAGAGGTTTGGCCGCGGTGCCCGGCGGAGACTTCCTGAGGCATTCCGCGCCACGGAGAGTACATGCCCGACGCGCCCGAGCCCAAAAAGCGGCTCAAGGACACCCTCAACCTGCCCCGGACCGACTTCGCCATGAAGGCGAACCTGCCCACCCGCGAGCCCGAGCGCCTGGCCGCCTGGGAGGCTCCGAACTCCAGGGGAGAGGCCCTCTACCAGCAGATCCGCGCCGCCCGCGCCGGCGCCCCGCAGTACATCCTGCACGATGGCCCGCCCTACGCCAACGGCGCCATCCACCTCGGCCATGCATTGAACAAGTGCATCAAAGATTTCGTCGTCAAGAGCAAGACCATGGCCGGCTTCGACGCTCCGTACGTCCCCGGCTGGGACTGCCACGGCCTGCCGATCGAGATCAAGGTCGACGAGCAGCTGGGCGGACGCAAGCTCGAGCTGAACCCCATCGAAGTCCGCCAGGCCTGCCGTGAGTACGCGCAGAAGTACATCGACCTGCAGCGCTCGCAGTTCAAGCGCCTGGGCGTGCTCGGCCGGTGGGAGAATCCGTACTCCACGATGAACTTCGCCTACGAGGCGCGTATTGCCGAAGCCTTCTTCGGCTTCTACGAAAAGGGCTTCGTCTACAAAGGCCTGAAGCCCGTTTACTGGTGCTGGCACGACCACACCGCGCTCGCCGAAGCTGAGGTCGAGTACGAGATGCACACCTCGCCGTCGGTCTACGTGCGCTACAAGCTCACCTCGCGCCCCGAGCAGATCGACGCGCGGCTCGCCGGACGCGAGGTTTACACGATCATCTGGACCACGACGCCCTGGACGCTGCCCGCGTCGATGGCCGTCGCGTTTAACCCCGAGATCGACTACGTGGCAATGCAGACCGAGGACGGCGCGATATACATCGTCGCCGAGGCCCTACAGGAGTCCACGCGCACGGCATGCAACATCGCTGCGTGGAGCGAGGTCGTGCGCTTCCCCGGCTCGAAGCTCGACCGCGTCACCTTCGCGCATCCATTCCTCGACCGCACCATCCTCGGCGTGCTTGCCGACTACGTCACCACCGAGCAAGGCACCGGAGCCGTGCACACCGCGCCCTCGCACGGACCGGACGACTTCGCTACGGGCCAGAAATACGACCTCCCGCTGACCTGCAACGTCGACGCCGAAGGCAAGCTTCGCAACTACGAGGGTCTCCCCTTCAACGATCTGTTCATCTTCAAGGCCAACCCTGCCATTATCGAACTCCTGCACGAACGCGGCGCGCTCATGGGCCGTCACAACCTCGAGCACTCCTACCCGCACTGCTGGCGCTGTCACAAGCCCTTGATCTTCCGCGCCACCGAGCAGTGGTTCATCTCGATGGAGACGCCCGTCCTCTCGCCCAAAGAGAAGACCCAAACCACCTTCCGTCAGCGGGCGCTCGACGAGATCAAGCGTGTCGCCTGGGATCCCTCCTGGGGCGAGGAGCGCATCTCGAACATGGTCGCCACGCGGCCCGACTGGACCATCTCCCGCCAGCGCATCTGGGGCGTGCCCATCGCCGTGTTTCTCTGCAACGGCTGTCACGAGCCGCTGAACGACGCCAAGATTAATCAATCCATCGTCGAGCGTTTCGAGCGCGAAGGCGCAGACGCCTGGTACAAGCATGATGTCGCGACGCTTCTCCCAAAGAAGACCGCCTGCCGAAACTGCGGCGGCCACGACTTTCGCAAGGAGATGGACATCCTCGATGTCTGGTTCGAGTCCGGCGCATCGTGGCTCGCCGTGCTCGAGCAGGAGCCTGAGCTTCGCTTCCCTGCCGACATGTACACGGAGGGCGGCGACCAGCACCGCGGCTGGTTTCAGTCGTCGCTGCTCAACGCAGTCGGTCTGCGCGACGCCGCACCTTACCGCATGACCATCACCTCGGGCTGGACGCTCGACGAGCAGGGCCGGGCGTTCTCAAAGAGTCTTGGAAATGGAGTTGACCCTGTAGACATCGCCAACCGTCTTGGCGCCGAAATCGTGCGCCTGTGGGTGGCGAGCGTTGACTTTCGCGAGGATGTCGCGGCCAGCGAGAACCTGATGCAGCGCGTCAGCGAGAACTATCGCAAACTCCGCAACACGCTGCGTTTCCTGCTCTCGAACCTCTACGACTTCTCACCGCAGCAGCACGCGTTGCACTTCACCGAGCTGCAGTCGCTCGACAAGTACATCCTTGCGCGCACGGCGGAGCTCGACGCCGCCATCCGCACGGCGTATGACGAGTTTGAGTTTCACCGCGCCTATCAGGCGCTGAACGAGTTCGTAAACACCGATCTCAGCGCGTTGTATCTCGACGTCGTGAAAGACCGGCTGTACACGCTCGCGCCCGACGCGCCCGCACGGCGCTCAGCCCAGACCACGCTCTGGCGCATCGCCGAAGCGCTCACCCGCCTCATCGCGCCGATCCTCAGCTTCACCGCCGACGAGGTCTGGCAGCATCTGCCTGCCGTCGACGGCCGCGAACCCAGCGTGCACCTTGCGCTCTTCCCTGACGTCGCTGACATCGTGCCCGGCCGTGTCATTGATCTCGAAGAGGACTGGAAAAAGCTTCTGGCGATACGATCCGCGTTATTTAAGCATTTGGAAGGCGATAGGCAAGAAGGACTGATTGGCAAGGCCATGGAAGCAGGCATCACCTTAGTCGCAAACCACGTGAATTACACAGTACTCGACCGCTACAGAGAGTCTCTGCCGGAACTTTTCGGCATCGCTGAGCTTCAGATCGGAGAACTGCTCCGAGATGATGATACCGACGACCTTCTACGATTAAATCAAGAGGCTTTCGCGAGAGGCGAAAAGAACCTTGGGCAGTTCGCAAAGTTCTATCGAGTCAATGGGCATTCAATAGGAATAAATTCGGAAGCCGCTGAGGGAGACAAATGCGAGCGGTGCTGGCGATTTACTTTTGATCGGGGAAAGGACAGTCGGTGGCCCACGGTCTGCGCCCGTTGTGCGGGTGTCCTCCAGTCGATTGGTTTTCCACCCACTAGCCAGGAGGCTGCGTAGTGCCCGTACGTGGAACCCTTCGCGACTCCCGGTGGGTCGCTCTCGTAATCGCCGCCCTCGTCATCGCTCTCGACCGCTGGACCAAGCTCTGGATTGCGCGCAACATCCGCATTGGCCACGCGCGTGTCCTCATCCCGAACGTGCTGCGGCTCACGCACGTGCTCAACACCGGCGCAGCGTTCAGCCTCTTCGAAGGCTCCGCCTCGCCCGCGCTCGTGCGCAACCTGCTCGTCGCGTTCTCGGTGTTCGCCGTGATCGTCGTGCTGGTGCTGCTCTGGAGGTACGCACGCCAGTTCTCGCTGGTCAGCTTCTCGCTGGCACTTATTCTCGGCGGCGCGCTCGGCAACCTCTACGATCGCGTGCGCTACTCCCACGTCGTCGACTTCATCGAGGTCCACATCGTCCACTATCACTGGCCGGACTTCAACGTCGCCGACTCCGCCATCTGCATCGGCGCTTGTCTTCTGCTCATCGAGATGCTTCGACCCCAGCACAGCGCAAAAAGATAGCCCCATTCGCCACCGCACCCCAATCTCCTCGATAATGGAGTGTGGCCCTGATCGAAGAATCCATACAACCTGAAGCTGCGACGCTGACCGCGAACGACCAGATCGTCATCCGCGGCGCACGCACGCACAACCTCAAGGGCATCGACGTCGACATCCCGCACAACGCCCTCACGGTGGTCAGCGGAGTTTCGGGATCCGGCAAGTCCTCGCTCGCCTTCGATACCGTCTACGCCGAAGGCCAGCGCCGGTATGTTGAGTCGCTCTCGGCTTACGCGCGCCAGTTCCTCGAGCGCATTGAAAAGCCCGACGTCGAGTTCATGGATGGCCTCGCGCCGGCCATTGCGATCAAGCAGAAGAACCAGACCCGAAACCCGCGCTCCACTGTTGCGACTGCGACCGAGATCTACGACTACATGCGCCTGCTCTACGCGCGCTGCGGCACCGTCACCTGCCTGCACTGCGGCGGCGTGGTGCGGCGCGACTCAGTCGATGAGATCGTTACGCGCGTGCTCGCGCTGCCGGAATCGACGCGCGTGTACGCGCTCTTTCCCATCCAACGCCGTGAAGTGAAGCTCGAGCCCATGCAGGGCCCCGCCACGACTCCTGAGGAACCCGCACCCGAGCCCAAGCCCACGCGCGTCGCAAAGAAATCATCGAAAAAAGCGCCCGCATCGCCTTCCTTTGACATCACCGACGCTCTCAGAGAGCGCCTCACCGAGCTGCGCCGCCGCGGCTACAACCGACTCTGGCAAGCGGACGCGTCCGACGCAAACGCTTCCGGGAAAATCGTCGAGTTCTCCACGCCCGAGTCGCTCCTCGAGCTCGACTTCGCCGCCGCTGCGATCGGCTCGCGGCCCATCTTCGTGCTTGCCGACCGTCTGGCCCTCTCGCCCGACATCCGCTCGCGCCTCGTCGACGCCATCGAGACCGGCTACCGCGAGTCCGGCGAGATTCAGTTCCGGGCTATACCGCGTGACGGGGAGACTGTCACGGCGCCGCTGCGATTCTCCTCCGGATTCGAGTGTTCCTCGTGTCACCGCGCCTACCGCGAACCCGAGCCGCGCCTCTTCAGCTTTAACAACCCCTACGGCGCCTGCCCGCGCTGCCAGGGCTTCGGCAACACCATCGACTTCGATCCCAACCTCATCATCCCCGACCGCTCGCGCTCGCTCGACGGCGGCGCTATCGATCCGTGGACGAAGCCCAAGTACCGCTCGCCCTGGCACGCTGAGATGAAGCGCGCTGCGAAGGCCGAAGGCATCTCCCTCAACATTCCGTGGTACGACCTCACCGAGGCGCAGCAGAGGTTCATTTACGACGGCCGCGGAACCTATCCTGGCGTGCGCGGATTCTTCGATCAGTTGGAACGCAAGAAGTACAAGCTGCACGTCCGCGTCTTTCTCTCTAAGTACC
>DASYBN010000457.1:0-3996 GCA_036500785.1 Acidobacteriaceae bacterium | reverse complement strand
GAGCTTTTCGCCCTGCACAACGCGGACGATGTTGCCCATCTCGCGCATGGAAAAGATGATCATCGGCAGGTTGTTGTCCTTGCAGAGCGAGACCGCGGTGGTGTCCATGACGCGCAGGCCGAGCTTGATGATCTCCATGTAAGTGATGGTCTCGAACTTGGTGGCGTCGGCGACCTTCTTGGGGTCCGCGGTGTAGATGCCTTCGACGCTCGTCGCCTTGAGGAGCACGTCGGCGCCGATCTCCATCGCGCGGAGCGCCGCGGCGGTATCCGTGGAGAAGTAGGGGTTGCCGGTGCCGCCGGCGAAGATGACGATGCGCCCTTTCTCGAGATGGCGGATGGCGCGGCGGCGAATGTAGGGCTCGGCGACCTCGTGCATTTCGATGGCGCTCATGACGCGCGCGTGCAGCCCGGCCTTTTCGATGGCGTCCTGCAGGGCGATGGCATTGATCACGGTGGAGAGCATGCCCATGTGGTCGGCGGCGACGCGATCCATGTTGATGGCCTGCTCGGAGACGCCGCGGAAGAAATTGCCGCCGCCGACGACGATGGCGATCTGGCATCCGGTGCGCGCGACCTGCGCGATTTCGCTGGCGATCTCGTGGATGAAGACAGCGTCGACGCCGAAGCCGCGGCCGGCGGCCAGGGCTTCGCCGGAGATCTTGAGGAGCACGCGCTTGTACATGGCTAAGGAAAGTGTACTAGGGATGCGCGTTCGGGGTGGCTCGGCTGCAAAGGCGGTACCAGGAGGCCGCACCGGGCCGGCATGGCCAGGATTGATCGAGCGCGGAATCTCCCGCAGACATCGGTTCTAGCGTCAGGACTTCGGGACGCATCGGTTGATTCACGAAGACGAAGTCGACCGAGGACAGCACGGCGGCGCGGTGCTGCGGGGAGCTTTGGAGATCGCGCGAGAGAAAGAGCGGGAAGTCGTCAAGGCGCTGCGGAATCCACGACGCGGGCAGTGCCGGCCGCGAGCCGATCGGGATGATGGCGAGGTCGAGCCAGGGAGGGTTGGCGAGCACGGCGTTCTGATGGCGGAAGAAATGCGCGCCCGCCCAGATGTACGGATCCCAGGTGACGTTGGCGTAGCTTGTGCCGCCGGGCTCGCGGAGGTCTTCGACGATCAGCCCGAGCTGGCCTTCATATGTGACCGGCGTCGCTTCGAGTGCGGCGATGCTGTTGGCAAGCGGGCGGATGTAGGCGTTGGCAGCGAGCAGCAGGCAGGCGTTCAACGCCAGCGCGCCGGTGATCGCGGCGGCTGTGATTGAGCTGCGAGGCGCGGGAGCGGTGCTTGCGGCGGCGGCCAGCAGAGCGGCGATCCAGACGAAGATGAGAACGCGGTCGGCGAAGTGCGTGGACCCATTTACGGACGGCGGGAGAAAGGGCATCGAGAGCAGCAGAAGAAGACTGGCGACGAATGCTGTGTCTCCGATGGTCCAGACGCCCGCTCGCCGGTTGCGCAGCCGCTTCCGGGCGGCGACGAAGAGCGCGCCCAGCAGAACAAGCATCAACCCGATGCGGTACACGCGAATGAGAGGCGCGCTTCCGCTGAGAAAGCTGACGCCGTATTCGGAGCCGTAGCGATGGATGCGATAGAGCAGTTCGGCTTTGAACGATGGGTTGGTTGTGTCGACCTGTCTGAAGGCGTTCGAGCGCGTGAAGAGCTTTACATAGACGAGCGTGAGCGCGGCGCAGAACAGCGTGATGAGATTGGCGGCGAAGCCGGACGGCAACGGCGAGGACGCATTGCTGCGACGATGCTGAAAAGCGGCGATGACCAGCGTGAGCGCCGCGAATCCGAGCACGAATAGCAACGGAACCGGGTGAGTGAGCATGATCGCCGCTGCAAGAACCACGAAGAGCACGCTGCGCTTGATGCTGGCGTTCGTGAGCGAACGAACCCAAAGACCGGCGGCCCAGAGCGCAAGCGCAAGCGCCAGATCGAAGTTGACGAAGCCCATGCCGAGCGGCCAGTTCAGCAGCAACACGGCGGCGAACAGCGTGGCGCATTCTGCGCGTGGGCCTATCGCGCGCGCGAGGTACCGGAATCCTGTGACGAAGAGAACGAAGTACAGGCAGATGACGATGCGATCCGCCAGCAGAAACGGAACGAACCTGCCGAGAGCCACGAGCGTGTAGTAGTAGAGCGAATAGGGCGGCAGCAGATGCTTGATGCGGAAGAAGTGCGCCGTCGTGGCGTCGCTGTGCGTGAGGAGGCGCGTGAGGATCTGCGCGTAGTAAAGATGGACGGGCCCGTCTTCCGTCGGGAGCAACGGCATGGAGAGCATCCACGCGATGTAGGCCGCGAGGATGACGAGGAGCGCGGCCGTCAGCGGTGTGAAGCGGCGAGATGGTGACGGCGACATTTGCACTCTCGGACTCGGCCTACTGCACGCGCGCAAGCGCTGTCTGATCGGACTCCTGCGGGCCGATGGGAACGACACCCTGAGGCAGCGTGCGCGCGAAGGCGATGAACTTGTTGCGAAGATCGGCAGCGGGTTCCAGAGGCGTCGCGTAGAACTGCACGCAGCTACCGGGCAGCATCACAGGCCGGTTGAGCAGGCAGATCGCGCCGACGCGCGTCCAGTCCGTGGGAACGCGCGGGAACCATGAACGGAAGATCATCACCGCGCCGACGCGATGCTCTTCAGTGATCGCATCCATCCATGCAGGAGATTTGTCCGCTTGTTTGGCGGCTTCCGCAGACCCGAGGCCGACGAGATCGAGCACGTACTGATCTGGATGACGGCCGTAGCTTACGAGCCCGAGATCGTTGATCGCCACGTTGCCCGGGTAATAGCTGTCGGCGAAGCGGTGCATCTGCTCCTGCAGCAGGTAGGTGTCGCGCGTGCCTTCGATGGTTGTGCGCCAGGCTTCGATGTACGGTCCGGCGCACGCGAGCAGGCCAAGCACAAACCAGCCGAGCAGCATGCGCGGCCGTTCGTGCAGAACGTAGAGCACGATTAGGGCACAGAAGAGAACAACGTAAACCTCGTAGCGGTGGAACCAGCCGAAACGTCCGATGAGCATGTGCAGCGCGGCGGCGATCGCTGCTCCGGCCAGTGCGAAGCGGCGCGCGCGTTCACGCTCAAACCATGCGAGGCCGGCGAGCGTGAGAAACAGCACGAGAAGAATCGTGCGCTCCGGCACGAGGATCTGCTTGATCGAGCCAGCAACAAGCCCGACGAGACGCGAAATAGCGCCGGCGCTCTGCACGCCTCCTTTCACGAGCACGGACGTAGGCAGTGCGGGAAGCCCGAGGTGCTTGAGGAACAGCGAGAAGATGATCAGTGGAGCGATGCTTGCGCCGAGCAAAGCGTACGCCAGCTTGCGCTGGTTGCGGCCGAAGAGCGCGATCGCTACGGCAAGCGAGACTCCGAGGCTCTCGTAACGGACGAGCGGCGCGAGTGCCGTTGCAACCAGGATCCATGCGGGGATTTCGCGATGCTGAAGAACACGAACCAGGCCAAGCGCGGCGATGCCAGCGAGCAGGACCTGCAGCGTGTGCTCCATCCCGAGAAACGTGAGGCCAACCAGGTTGCCAATGAAGACCAGGAAGACGACCGAGACCACGCGACGGATTCCCTCGTCACCACGATGATCGCGCGACGGCCACTCTGCAACGGCTATCGCGAATACGACGGCCGCGCCAATACCTGCGAGGAGATTCAGCGCGAGTGCCCATAGCGGTCCCCACGTCTTTGCAGCAAACGGGACCAGAAGCAACGGCCAGAGGATGCTCGAGGAAGGCGAGGCAGCTTCGCCGGCGTTGATGCCGTAGTGACCTGCGGCAATCGATTTCGCGAGCGCGAGATGGATGTAGGGATCGTCGAGCGCGAAGAAAAACTGATGATCATTCGCCGCGCGGATGCGGAGAAACATCACCGCCGACAATGCAAGATAGAGCCCGACGGACAGAGCGATGAGGCGTCCTCGTCCGGAGCGCCGAGCGATGACGTCCACCCGCGTGTTGTCCGCCATGGCGCGAGTTTAC
>DASYBN010000456.1:0-3215 GCA_036500785.1 Acidobacteriaceae bacterium | reverse complement strand
CCATGCCTCATCCGTCAATCAGCACTCGCGCCCCGAAGGTGCCGGCGCTCAACTGCAGCACGAGCACTCTGGACCCTGGGCCCTGGACCCTGGGCCCTCTTCCCGTCCTGAAGGCGACGCCCGCGAAGCCGCTGGCCGCTTCTCACGCGAAGCATGGGACGGCGCGCACACCGCGCTCCCTACCTACCTCTACACCGCCGACACACCGCGTATCCTCACCACGCCGCGCGCCTCCGCCTACATCAAGATCGCTGAAGGCTGCGACCACCCCTGCAGCTTCTGCATCATCCCGCAGCTTCGCGGAAAATTCCGCTCGCGCCCCATCGCGTCGATCGTCGCCGAAGCAGAATCGCTCATCGCCCAAGGCGTGCGCGAAATAACGCTCATCGGCCAGGACACCACCTGCTACGGCGAGGATCTCGCACCGGACGCCACTACGGGCAGACGCCCTGAATTGGCCGACCTGCTCGACGCGCTCGCTCCACTCCCCGGCCTCAAGTGGCTGCGCTTCCTCTACGCCTATCCCAACAAGATCACGACGCGCCTGCTCGAGACCATCGCACGTCATGGCAACATCGCCAAGTACCTCGACGTCCCGCTGCAGCATGCAAGCGCCAGCGTCCTCCGCCGCATGAAGCGCGGCGGAACTGCAGCACGCTTTCTCCAGATCATCGACAAAGCCCGCAGCATCGTCCCCGGCCTCGTCCTCCGCACCAGCTTCATCGTCGGCTTCCCCGGCGAGACCGACGAAGATTTCGCCGAGCTCTGCAGCTTCGTCCAAGCCGCAAAGTTCGACTGGCTCGGCGTCTTCTCCTACTCCGACGAAGAAGGCGCGCAGGCCTTCACGCACGAGGACAAAGTCCCGAAGCGCACCATCGAATCGCGCCGCCGCAAGCTGATGCGCCTGCAGCAAAAGATCTCCGCGAAGGCCAAAAAGCAATGGGTGGGCCGCGAGGTCGAGCTTCTCGTCGAAGGCGAATCCGAAGAGACCGAACTGCTGTGGCAAGGCCGCACGCTCGCACACGCGCCGGAGATCGACGGCAAGGTGCTGATCAACGACTTCGGCCCGCATGACGAGCTCGTTCCCGGCACCTTCTACCGCGCCGAGATCACCGAATCCCATGACTACGACGTCGTCGCGCGCATCCTGGATTAGACGTCGGCTTCCAACCTGATTTAAGTGCAGTTCCCGGGATCAACTTCCTCTCCTCCCGCGTATAGCCACTCATGCGTCTTGCTTCCGTCGCCGCTCTCATCCTCCTGATTCTTCCCTGCACCGCGCGCGCGACCGACCTGGCGCTCACTCACGCGACAATCTACACGCAGCCTGACCGGCCGCCTCTTCATGATGGCACCGTCCTCATTCACGACGGTCACATCGTCAGCGTCGGCCCCGCTCGCTCGACAAAAGTTCCCGCCGGCGGCGTTACCATCGACTGCACCGGCCTCACCATCACAGCAGGCTTCTGGAATAGCCACGTGCACTTCCTGCCTCCGCCGCTCCTCCACGCCGATCACCAGCCTGCCGCAGTGCTGAACTCACAGCTTGAAACCATGTTCACCCGCTGGGGCTTCACCACAGTCTTCGACATCGCCTCCGTCCTCTCCAACACCAACTACATTCGCTCGCAGATCGACGCCGGCAAACTTCTCGGCCCGCGCGTCCTCACCGTCGGCGAACCCTTCTGGGTCGAGACTCCCATCTACGTCCAACAATATCTCGCTACCTTCAACATCAAGATGCCGGAAGTCCATTCCATCCCCGAAGCGCGCGCTCGCGTGGATCAGCAGATCCGCGACGGCGCGGATGGAATCAAGATCTTCGCCGGCTCCATAGAAGCCGGTCACGTTCAGCTCATGCCCACCGACCTCGCTCGCGCTATCGTCGACGAGGCTCATCGTCACAACAAGCTTGTCTTCTCGCATCCTTCCACGATCAAGGGTGTTGAGCTTTCGCTCGATTCCGGCGTCGACATCCTGGCTCACGTGACAACGTCGGAAGCCGGTGAAGCCGGGACCAACTGGCCGCCTGAACTCGTCGCGCGCATGAAGGCCGCGCACATGAGTCTCATCCCAACCCTTACCCTCTTCGATGTCGAGCTACAAAAGGGTCACGCATCGCCTGAAGCCACGCGGCAGGTCCTTGCGCTCGCCGTCAGCCAGCTTCGCGCCTACGCCTCCGCCGGAGGACAAATCCTCTTCGGCACGGACATCGGATACATCGACCACTACGACACCGCCGAAGAGTTTCAGCTCATGTCCCGCGCGGGAATGACCTTCCCCCAGATACTCGCCTCGCTGACGACGAACCCCGCTCAGCGGTTCGGCTACGCGTCGCACAGCGGCCGCATCGCGTCGGGCTTCGACGCCGATCTTGTCGTCCTCAAATCCGATCCCGCCGCCGATATCACGGCCCTCTCACGCGTTGACTACACCATTCGCAACGGCAGCGTGATCTTCAGCAGCCAATCGCCCGTGCCACCCGCCTCCCAGCAACCGCAGTAAACTTACAGAGGGTTCCTTATGTCCAAGCCAATCCTCTGCCCCATCTGCAAGAAGCCAGTAGATCCTGCAAGCGAAAATGTTCCCTTCTGCTCCGACCGCTGCCGCCTGATCGATCTCGGCAAATGGGCCTCCGGCGACTATCGCATCACCTCACCCATCATGGATCCCGATCTCCTCGAAGAGATTGAGGAGGCGGAGCTCAAAGCCGAGCGCCGCCGCCAGGGCAATGACTGATTGGCCCACAGGCACAAGCATCGCCTACTACCCAAGCTCCGATCGCAGCGCCTTCGCGTTCGCCACCAGTTATGCCTACGCTCTTCTGCCTGATGCATCCACCCATGCCTCACGCGAGTTCCGGCCGACATCCCGGCACACGCGTTCAAGCACCATAGCCAGCAGTAGCTAATAGGATTTCAAGCTTCCGCCAGCGCGCCGCCGACGCGCCTCTCGCTACAATCGGCACGTGCAGCAAACTGAAAGAAAATCTCTCTGGGCCTGGGCCATCGCGACCTTTTTTGGAGCGGGCTTCCTCAAACCCGGCCCCGGAACCTACGGCTCCGTGGCCACCTCACTGTTATGGCTCGCCGCAGCATCATTGCTGCATCACAACACGCTGCACCTGTTGATCGCGACGCTGATCGCGCTTGCACTCTCGATCGCAATCGGCATCCCCGCCGCAACACGAGTTGCACTCGAGTCGCAGCGTAAGG
>DASYBN010000455.1:0-4599 GCA_036500785.1 Acidobacteriaceae bacterium | reverse complement strand
GGAACGATTCTGCTCAGCTATTTCCTGCTGCGGAAGAGACCCTCAGCTGTCGCTCGCTGATCGCGGCGTTTAGGACCCGCTCTGCTGCGTCAGCACACCCGTTCCCGAATCCGCGCCGCACGGCCCGGTGAGCGACCAGTTCGTCACCGTCAGGGTCGATCCGTCGGTCGAGAAGCTGCCGACCGCAGTCACACTGTTGCCCAGGGTATTGTCCGTGTAGGTCAGGGTAAAGCTGCCGCCGGTCACCTGCGAGTTCACCAGCGTCACCGGGCTGGTGAAGCACGTGTTCGTGCCAAAATTGCCCGTCCCGCTCAGAGTGAAGTTGCCATTTTCATCGCCGGTCGGCGACTGCGTCAGGTCCGCCGTCACGTTGATCACCGGCCCCTGCGCGTTCGAGAACGTTCCCACGTACGTGCCGGTTACAGGGCTGTAGTTCTGCACAGTGGCCTGCTCCGCAGCGGAAAATGCACACTGCCCACCCGAGACATTCACCGTCGCGTTCGTCAGCGAGCGGCCGTCCGAGGCCAGCGTTCCGGAGATCGTCAGCGTCCCGCCTGCAACCGTTCCGGTGAACGTCGTCACATTGTTCGTGTCCGTCGAGCCGGTTACTACAATCGCGTCGGTCGCCGTCGCACACCCGGAAGTCGCATCCGCATGCAGCACACCGCTGAGCCCCGCGGTCCCGCCCACCAGCGATCCCGAGATCCTGGGCAGCGGCACCCCGCTGCCTGTGACCGTCACCTGCCAGTTGCCGGAGACAAACTGTGACGAGTAGTCGTACACAACGCCGTCGTCTGCGCACCCGGCCAACGACAGCATCAAAATCAATGGGGAGATCGCAAGCGTGACGCGGCGGAAGGTGCGGTGAAGCGGCATGAGGGACTCCGGCCTGCAGCGGCCTGCAGGTGCAGTTGGCCAGAGTATGGCAAGATGCAGCGCCCCGCACAATTCCCCGGAACGGTTACCCCCTCCACCCGGCTGGTCCGGGCGGTCTAGGGACCCGGACCTCAGCAAGGTTATTTGACCCGAAAATACGGCTCGGAGGCGCATCCTATTGTGAGTCCGAGCATCACATAGGTTGACAATACTCCACTCACATGCGAGAGTGAGGGAGGTCAAAAAGACCTGGCCGGTCCGGCAACGCCCGGAACTCAGGCCCGGTACAGGAGCAACAATATGGCAAAGATTATTGGTATCGATCTCGGCACGACGAATAGTTGCGTCGCCGTGATGGAAGGTGGCGAACCCAAGGTTATCCCCAACGAAGAGGGCGGACGGACGACCCCCTCGGTTGTGGCGTTCACCAAGAACGGCGAGCGCCTGGTGGGCCAGGTGGCCAAGCGCCAGGCGATTACGAACCCGCAGAACACGATCTACTCGATCAAGCGCTTCATGGGCCGGCGCTTCAACGAAGTCACCGACGAGATGAAGATGGTGCCCTACAAGGTCGTCCAGCAGGGCGATCATGTGGCCGTGGACGCGCAGGGCAAGCAGTACACCCAGCCCGAGATCTCGGCGCTGATCCTGCAGAAGCTGAAGAAGGCGGCCGAAGACTACCTCGGACAGACGGTCACTGAAGCCGTCATCACCGTCCCCGCGTACTTCAACGACGCGCAGCGCCAGGCCACCAAGGACGCCGGCAAGATTGCCGGTCTTGACGTCAAGCGCATCGTGAACGAGCCGACGGCGGCCGCGCTCGCTTACGGGCTCGACAAGAAGAAGGACGAGACGATCGCCGTGTACGACTTCGGCGGCGGAACGTTCGATATCTCCATCCTTGAGGTCGGCGAGGGCGTGATCGAGGTGAAGTCGACCAACGGCGACACGCATCTGGGCGGCGACAATCTCGACGAGCGCATCGTTGACTGGCTGATCACGGAGTTCAAGCAGGAATCCGGTCTGGACCTTCGCTCCAAGGGCAACGAGATGGCGCTGCAGCGTCTGAAGGACGCCGCGGAGCGCGCCAAGATTGAGCTCTCGACCGCGCAGGAGACCGAGATCAATCTGCCGTTCATCACGGCAGACGCTTCCGGACCGAAGCACCTGGTCCGTACCCTAAGCCGCGCGAAGCTCGAGTCGCTGGTTGACGACCTGTTGCAGAAGTCAGTCGGGCCGTGCAAGCAGGCCATGAAGGATGCGGGCATCGATGCGAGCAAGATCGATGAGGTCGTGCTCGTGGGCGGACAGACGCGCATGCCGGCGATTCAGAACCTGGTGAAGAACCTCTTTGGCAAGGAGCCTCACAAGGGCGTGAACCCTGATGAGGTCGTCGCGATCGGTGCGGCGGTCCAGGCTGGAGTACTTGCCGGCGATGTGAAGGACCTGCTGCTGCTGGATGTCACGCCGCTGACGCTCGCCATCGAGACGATGGGCAGCGTGGCGACGCCGATGATCCCGCGCAACACCACGATCCCGACGAAGAAGACGGAAACCTTCTCGACGGCGGCCGACAATCAGACCGAGGTCGAGATCCACGTCCTGCAGGGCGAGCGCCCGATGGCGACGCAGAACCGCACGCTCGGCAAGTTCAAGCTGGGCGGAATCCCACCGGCTCCGCGCGGCATGCCGCAGATCGAGGTCACATTTGACATCGACGCGAACGGCATTCTGAACGTGACGGCGAAGGACAACGCGACCGGCAAGGACCAGAAGATCACGATCACGAGCTCTTCGGGTTTGTCCAAAGAAGAGGTTGAGCGCATGGCGAAGGATGCCGAGGCGCACGCAACTGAAGATCGTGAGGCCAAGGACAAGATCGAGGCCCGCAACCAGCTCGACTCGATGGTCTACAACGTCGAGAAGATGCTGCGCGAGGGCGGCGATAAGGTCGCGGCGGCGGATAAGGGCGATGTCGAAACCGCTCTGGCCGACGCGAAAACGACGCTGAGCGGCGCGGATCCTTCCAAGACCGAGCTCGACGCAGCGCGTGAGCGGCTGACAACGGCCAGCCACAAGCTCGCCGAGGCTCTCTACAAGGCGCAGTCTGCAGGCGCGGCAACTCCTCCGAGCGATGGCGACGCAGCCGCCGCCGGAACGGCCGACCAGCCCAAGGACGAAGGCGTGATCGACGCGGAGTACGTTGATAGCGAAAAGTAAGAACCGAACAGCTTCGCAGCGCGTATCTCAAGGAGGAGTGCTTCGAAACCTGAAGCCTCCTCCTTCCTGTCTCTGACAGCGTCGGCGAGACGACAAAGTGGTGATCAAGAAACGACAAGCACGTGACAGCAAAACGAATCGAATTCGCGCGGAGCGGGTTCTAATAAGTAGCCGGAATCGGGGCGGAAGGGTGGAGGAGGAATGACAAACCAAAGACCAAAGGACGATGGAGCGTGGCCCGAGAGAGTTCAATGGAACCTCGGGTTCGGACACGAGCACATGGGGGACATTCTTTGGCGCTGTGACGCGCTGCGCGCCGGGCGCCTGTACCAGCGCAGTCTGTTCGGCACGCGTGAGGAAGCCGAGGAGTTCGTGGCGCACATGCAACAGGCGGAGCCCGACCAGATGTTCAACGTTGAGGCGATCAAGGCCAGCACAGTCTGGAACTGAACATCTGCTTGAGAGAGCCGCTGAGCTGGCGAGAAATTGCGCCGCTCGGCGGCTCGAATTGTTTGTATCGTTCGTCGAGAGAGAGATATGCCTGAAGGAAATGAGATCCATCGCTGGGCTGAGCGGCACAACGCAGCGCTGTCCGGAAAGAAGCTGCGTCTCGAGTCGCCGAACGGCCGCTTCGCTGAAGCCGCCGCGCTGGACAATCGCAAGCTGGAGCGGGTTCTTGCCAAGGGCAAGCACCTCGGCTACGTCTTCGGGAAGGACCGCATCCTGCATGTGCATCTGGGCCGCTATGGCGATTGGACCGAGGGACAGATGCCGCTCGCAGAACCGAAGGGCGCGCTGCGGCTGCGCATGTGGCCCGTGGGCGCAAAGCCGCGCAAGGATGCAGTTGCTCCCAACAAACGGCACGGATGGTACTCGTCGGACGATGGCACGAGTTCGCTTGAGCCGAACGCCATCGACTGGCTCGAGCTGCGAGGCGCTGCGGCGTGTGCACTCTGGAGCGATGCGCAATGGCAGGCGCTGCTCGCTCGCCTCGGCCCGGACGCGCTTGATGCCGATGACCCGAAGCCGGCGTTTGAACGCATCCTTAGCGCGAAGACGCCGATCGCTGTTCTGTTGATGGATCAATCAGTGCTCTCCGGAATCGGCAACATCTACCGCGCCGAGCTGCTGTTTCGTGCGCGGCTCGATCCGTTCGTCGAAGGCCGAAACGTGCCGCTCACCAAGCTGCGCGCGATCTGGAAGGATTCGATCCCGCTGCTCCGCGCCGGTATGGTCGATCGCCGCATCGTGACCACGCGCGCCAAGGACCGGCCGACCGGGAAAACAGGCAAGCCGCTCAAAGAGGAGGTCCACTACGTATACCGGCGGCATGGCAAGCCGTGCTTCATATGTGGGACCAAAATTCAGCGCCGCGACATCGCCGGACGCACACTCTACTGGTGCCCGGTGTGTCAGGCCGCGACACTTCCATGATGCCTTCTTACGCCTGAACGCATCAGTAGAGTAAGTTGAAGAAAGCACACTATGGCAGGACCACAGACC
>DASYBN010000454.1:0-3467 GCA_036500785.1 Acidobacteriaceae bacterium | reverse complement strand
GTGATAAAGTGCGGCGCCGTTGCAAAGAACAGCACCGCCGCCGCCACATCCGCCGGCGTCCCATTCCGCTTCATCGGCGTCTTCGCCGCAAAATGCTCGTATCCGGCGCTGACCTCGCCAGTAGTCACGATCATGCCCGGCGCCACGCAGTTCACGCTGATCTCCGGCGCCCACGCCTTCGCCATCGTCTGCGACAGCATGTGCACCGCCGCCTTCGACGTGCAGTAGTGGGCATGGGTTGACCAAGGATGAATGCCGCCGAGCGAGCCGATGTTCACAATGCGTCCGCGCGCTGTTTTCAGGTGCGGGTATGCGTGTTTGGCGACCAGGAACGGACCGCGGGTGTTGGTCGCGAACATCTCGTCCCACTGCGAAACCGTGATCTCTTCGAGCGCGGCTGTCTCGAAGCGCCCGGCGTTGTTCACCAGCACGTCGAGCCCGCCGAGACCGTGGACGGCGTCCGCAACCGCAGCTTCGACGCTCGGCTCGGCGTGGACATCGCAGCTCACCGCGAGTGCCTTTACGCCAAGCGCGCCCAGCTCAATCACCGTCTGCTCGGCGTCGTCGACGGAGCCACGATAGGTGATCGCGACATCGGCACCGGCGCGAGCCAACGCCAGCGCCAACGCGCGGCCGATCCGCTTCGCTCCGCCCGTAACCAGCGCTCGCTTGCCCGCGAGCGGACGGCCCTGCTCGCTCTTCACTGCGGCGTGCTCGTCTGCGCTGCCGGAGGAATTACCCGCTCCTGCACCCCTGGCTTGGTCTGCGAGGCTTTGCCGTCGTTGTCGACGTAGTTAGAGACCTGCGCCTGCGGCCGGCTCAGCTTGACCAGCAACTGCTTGCCGTCCGGTGTAAGGTCGAACTCCGTCGCGGATGTGGCATAGCCGGTCGCGATTACCTGCACGAGCACGTGGCTTCCAACCTCAAGGAGATCGATCTTTGCGTTGCCATCCGGGTCGGTCTTGACCTCGAGGTTGCCGTCCGACTTGCCGTTTCGGATTGCGTGGAAGACCACTCCGGCATTCTCGAACGGCTTACCGTTGAACGCCTTGACGACGGTGACCACGACCGGAGCGGTGGGAGGAGGAGGCTGCCATTTGCGGCCATGTTCCTGGGGTGCAGCGGAGGCGCTGGGCCCGGCAATGGAGGCCGCCAGCAGGGCCGCCGGCAGCGCGTATTTCATGAATCCCATGCCGTGAATTCTACCGCGCCGAGGGCGTAGCTGGCTCGCGGCGAATGCCCGCAGGATTGCCGACGTCATCAGCTCCTTATATGCGCGGCTTTCACTCACATTTTACCGTCCTGCCCTTGACTCTCCACCGCGCCGCGGACTACATTAGCAGTCGGCAGCAGAGAGTGCCAATGTACGCGGTCCTCCCTCAGAGGACCCTGGCAATTTTCTGCAAACCGCAATCAAGGAGACATGAGGAACATGGCAGCTAATAAGTTCACGCCGTTGCACGACCGCATTCTGGTCCAGCGCCTGGAAGAGGGCGAGACAGTTCGCGGCGGCATCATTATCCCGGACTCGGCCAAAGAGAAGCCGCAGCAGGGCAAGGTCATCTCCGTCGGCAAGGGCAAGTCCAACGACGAAGGCAAGGTCTTCCCGCTGGACGTCAAGGCCGGCGACACCATTCTGTTCGGCAAGTACTCAGGCACTGAGATCAAGCTCGATGGCGAAGACTTCCTCATCATGCGCGAGGAAGAGGTTCTCGGAATTTTGAAGTAACAGGGTCCAGTGTCCAGGGCCCAGGGTCCAGGACGAAGGAACCGAAGTGTCTGGGTCCTCGGCCCTTGGCCGTGGACCCACGGAATCACCTCAGAGACATCCGCGGCGAGAATGCCGCAACGGAGACAGAGAAATGGCAAAGCAGATTCTGCACGGAGAAGATTCGCGGCAGGCGATTCTGCGCGGTGTGAACCACCTCGCGAACGCCGTCAAGGTGACGCTCGGTCCGAAGGGACGGAACGTCGTTATCGAGAAGAAGTTTGGCTCGCCCACGATCACCAAGGACGGCGTCACTGTCGCCAAGGAAATCGAGCTGCCCGAGGGCCTGGAGAACATGGGCGCGCAGATGGTCAAGGAGGTCGCTTCGAAGACCTCTGATGTTGCCGGCGACGGCACCACGACCGCAACCGTTCTGGCCCAGGCCATTTATCGCGAGGGTGTGAAGACCGTTGCGGCCGGCGCGAACCCGATGGCGCTGAAGCGCGGCATCGACAAGGCTGTTGAGGCCGTGATCGGGAAGCGGGACGAGAACGGAAACGTGATCGGCGGAGCGCTGAGCGAGTTCTCGAAGCCGGTGACCGGCGAGATGATTGCGCAGGTGGGCACGATCTCGGCGAACTCCGATTCCACCATCGGCACGATCATTGCCGAGGCGATGAAGAAGGTCGGCAAGGACGGCGTTATCACCGTTGAAGAGTCGCGCACGATGGAGACGCAGCTCGACGTGGTGGAGGGCATGCAGTTCGATCGCGGCTACCTCTCGCCCTACTTCGTCACCGACGCGGAGCGCATGGAGGCGGTTCTCGAGAACCCCTACATCCTCATCTACGAGAAGAAGATCTCAACGATGAAGGACCTGCTCCCGCTGCTCGAGCAGATCGCCCGCACGGCGAAGCCGCTGCTCATCATCGCCGAGGACGTCGACGGTGAGGCGCTCGCAACGCTGGTGGTCAACAAGCTGCGCGGCACGCTGAATGTCGCAGCGGTGAAGGCGCCGGGCTTCGGCGATCGTCGCAAGGCGATGCTCGAGGACATTGCTGTTCTGACCAACGGCAAGGCGATCACGGAGGATCTCGGCATCAAGCTTGAGGGCGTGAAAATCGAGGACCTCGGCACGGCGAAGCGCGTCACGATCGACAAGGACAACACGACCATCGTCGACGGCGGCGGGACTGACGACAAGATCTCCGGCCGTGTGAAGGAGATTCGCGCGCAGATCGACAAGACCACCTCTGACTACGACCGCGAGAAGCTGCAGGAGCGTCTTGCGAAGCTAGTCGGCGGCGTCGCCGTCATCAAGGTCGGTGCAGCTACCGAGACCGAGATGAAGGAGAAGAAGGCTCGTGTTGAGGACGCGATGCACGCGACCCGCGCTGCTGTCGAAGAGGGCATTGTCCCGGGCGGCGGTGTGGCTCTGGTTCGCGCCGGCAAGGCCGTGGACAAGCTCGTCGGCACGCTGGAGGGTGACGAGAAGGTCGGCGCCCAGATCATTCGCCGCGCGCTCGAGGAGCCGCTTCGCATGATCGTCCAGAACGCCGGCGAAGAGGGTTCGGTCGTCATCGGCAAGATCAACGACTCGAAGGATGCGAACTTCGGCTACAACGCCGGAACCAACACCTACGAGGACCTGGTCAAGGCCGGTGTCATCGACCCGACGAAGGTCACCCGCACTGCCCTGCAGAACGCGGCCTCCATCGCCGGTCTCATGCTCACCACCGAGGCCATGATCGCCGAGATC
>DASYBN010000453.1:0-5318 GCA_036500785.1 Acidobacteriaceae bacterium | reverse complement strand
ATGGTTCGTAGTGGCCATCACACCATTTCTGAGGCTGGCCTTTTGGGCCGCGGGAATGCACGAGATCGACGAATACTTTCCCGCCGTCGCCGATAGCCTCATCATGGGCTGCCTTCTGGCGATGTACCGCGACGATCTGCGTCGGCGAGCAGCGTGGCTGAAGCATCCAGTGGTGTTTGTGGGTCTGGGACTCGCAGCTATGAGCACCGTGTTCGTAACGAAAGTCCGATTCGAGATCGCTTTTCATGGGCTCACGCCGTTTCTGGTGGCTTTGTTCCTGTTTGCAGCGATTGAGCGCGCCGACCCGATCCTGAACAACCGAGTGATGGGTTTTCTGGGAGTGCTGAGCTACTCGCTGTACCTGTGGCAGCAGCCGTTCCTCAATCGTCATCAGCATGCATGGTGGACGGCGTTTCCGCTGAACGTTGTGTTGGCGTTTTTGTGCGCGCTTGGATCGTACTTTGCAGTCGAGCGGCCGTTCCTGGCGTTCTATCGCGGACGCAAGACGCGGCGAGCGGTGCCAGCAACCGCGTAAAGACTGCGTGATCGTTACGGCCTTTGCTAAGATCGCGCGATGCGGAACAGACAGCTTTACAGAAACATCGGGCGGCTCGTGTGCATTCTTCTGATCACGGCCGCTGGAGCCCTCGCACAGATACAAATGCGAACGATCACTATGCCTGCAGGAAAGACCCTTGAGAACGCGCTCAAGAAGCAGGTGCTCGGACAAGATGGCGCCCCGCCGTTTCATGTGGTGCTCGAGATTTCACAGGCCAAGGCGGCGGACGCGCAGTACACGGCGACGATTGAAGAGACCTGGCTCGCGAAGGACCGCTGGGTGCGGACGGTGCATGCGCAGGGCCTGGATCAGACGGTAATCGCAAATGAGACCGGAATGCATTACGTGACCGTGGGTGACTACTTTCCTCTCTGGCTGCGCAGCTTTGAGCTGGGGATGTTCTCACCGGTCGCGGTCGTTTCGGACTGGACGCGCGGCCATGAGGTGATTGAACAGAAGGTCTTTCCAAACGGGATGAAGTCGACTCCGTGTATCCATCGCGAGTTCATGCTCGGCGAAGAGACCAAGCAGGTGAACTTCGCTAACTTATGCTTCAATGCAGACGGCCTATTCGATATGGTGCAGGGACCAGAGTTCGCCGTCGAGTTCTCCGACTACAGCAAATTTCAAAGGCTTGAAGTTCCCCATACGCTCGCTGTAAATGCGAGTGGCGGCGTGCGCCTGGTTGGCAAAATAGCAGTGCTGGAATCAGTGGCTAAGAACGCAGCGATTCCTCAGGTGCCGAACGACGCAGTAGCAACGGACCCCCTTCGGTTCGTTGTGGTTTCCGCGGCAAACCTGGAGAAGCTGGCAGGCGATCAGATTGCGCCGGCTTGGCCCGCGCGGACGCCCGGAAGCGGACAGATGACCTTCTGGGTCGGCGTCGACCGTGCGGGGAAGGTACGTGAGGTTGAGACACGCAACACAGATCTTTCGGGGTTCGCAGACGACATGGCGAAGACAGTGGTGGGAAGGCAGTGGAGGGTCGCGGCTTCCGACGGGGCTCCGGTGCAAGTCGAAGGGCCGCTTGTCTACAGCTATCCGCCGGCAGCAAAGTAGCACCGCAATAGTCAGGCTGGCGTATGCTGGCGGTGTTTGATTCCTGTTGAGTTTGCGTGAGGTGAACGATGCGACTGCTTCTGATGACGTGCGGTTTCGTGCTGGCGGCGGGACTCAGTGTGGCGCGCGCTCAGACGGCGCCGAAAGACGTCAAGGTCAAGCTGACGAACTCGGCGGGGCAGCCGGCCGGGACGGTCGAGTTCAAGCAGGTCAAGGCCGGGGTGAAGATGACGATCAAGCTGGAGAATGTGCCGTTTGGCGACCATGGCGTGCATATTCACCAGAATGCGGTGTGCGATGCTCCGGACTTCAAGGGAGCGGGCGGCCACTTCAACCCCAGCGGGAAGCACCACGGGTTTCAGAACCCCGAGGGACACCACAACGGAGACCTACCGGGGAATGTGTCGGTAGGCGAGGACCACAGGGGCGAGGCGAGCTTTGTGCTGAAGGATGTGTCGATGGACCCGGCAGCGGCGAACTCTATCTTCGCCAACGCCGGAACGAGCGTCGTGGTCCACGAGCATGCAGATGACGAGAAGACCGACCCGAGTGGCAACTCGGGGAACAGGATCGCCTGCGGGATGGTGAAGCAGTAACGAAGGCACACAGTAGGGGTAGAGACCAGACCGCAGAAAAGCGGCTGGGGAGGCGGGCTAAGCTCTACTGTCTTCTGTCTCTTGGCCGACTGTTTGGCCGGCCTGCCGAGCGGCCGGGGCGGCGAAGGATTGGGGAACTTTCCGGGCCTGGATTGCGTAAGGGAAACCATGACGGCGGCGACCATCCCGGCGGTGCTTGAACGCAGTACAGCCTCGGGGTGGGGAACCAGGCTGGCCGGTCAGGCAACAGCCAGGCGTGAGCCAGCGGGAAGACCGGTGCGGCGTGAGAGTCCGCTGAATCCCGCGGGCAGCAAAGCCACCCGGAAGACGGGCGAGGAGAAGGCTGTGAGGGAGACGCGGCTCGCGCCAGAGGAGCCGGATTCTCAGGCTGGACTGGAGCGGTCAGCCGTAGCGGCCGAACAGGCGGCGCTCGCGGATCTCGCGGCGCGGTGCCTGGCCGGCGATGCTGCGGCATGGGAGCAGCTGGCGCGGACACAGCATCGGAAGGTCTATGGGATCTGCTACCGGTTTACGGGATCCGCCAGCGACGCCGAGGACCTCACGCAGGATGTGTTCCTGAAGATGTACCGCAACCTGGGGAGCTTCGATCCGGCGCGCGGCGGCTTTGGTACCTGGCTGACGACTCTGACACGCAACCTGCTGGTGGACAACTACCGGCGGAGCCGGATGGACCGGGCCAGCGACTCGCTGGATGAGCCGATCGGCGAAGAGGATAGCGCGGGTGGCGGAGCGACGAAGCTGGACCGGTTGGCTGACACGCGCCCCGGGCAGGATCATCATGTGGCCGGGCTGGAGCTGAAAGTCCAGATTCAGCAAGCGCTGGCGCAGGTCTCGCCGGAGCTGCGCGAGGCGGTTATCCTTCGTGATCTGCAGGACATGGATTACAAAGAGATCGCTGAAGTTTTGGGGGTTCCGCAGGGGACCGTGAAGAGCAGGATCAGCCGCGGCCGCAGTGAGTTGGCCAGGCTGTTGAAAGGTATAGAAGGGAAGGTGATGTAGGCGTGACCGAATGGGGCAAATTCGAAGAAAAGAAATTCAGCAGATCCGACGAAACGGATCCCAAGCCGGCAGAGTGCGCGGTATGCGAAGCGATGTGCCCGGATGCGGTTGACGGCACGCTTACGGAGGCCGAACGCAGGGTGTTTGAGCGGCATGTGACGGGATGCGCGGCGTGCGCGAAGGAGTATGAAGAGGCACAGCGCGGAGCAGCGTGGCTGGGCGTGCTGAAGGGCCATACGCCGGAGCCCCCGAAGACGCTGCTGGCAAAGATCCTGGCGGAGACGACCGGGGCTGAAGCTGGGAACCCGGTTCTGCGCGATGAGAGTGCGCAGGAATGGGGCGCGCAGGACATCGGTTCTTCTCTGCCCGTGGCTGCTCCGGTGCGCGAGCCGGCTCCGGCCTGGGCGCTGAGCTCGGTGCTGCGCAAGGTAGTGGATGTCTTCCGGATCGAGACGGCGCGGGCGCACTTTCAGCCGCGGCTGGCGATGACGGCGGCAATGGCGTTCTTCTCGATCGCGCTGACGCTGAACCTGGCGGGCGTTCGGCTGAAGAACCTGCGGGCGTCGGACTTTACACCCTCGGGGCTGCGGCGCAATGTGGCCGATGCGGGCGCGTCCGTAGCGCGAAACATCCAGAACATGCGAGTCGTGTACCAGGTCGAGTCGCGGGTGAGCGAGTTGCGCGGCGAAGGTCCGCTGGCACAACGGGAGGACACCGATTTTACGCCGCAATCGAACGGGGTAACTCAGCAGGCGCAGCCGCAGCAGCAGCAGCAGCCGGCCCCACGGAAGAAAGGCTTGTAAGGACGGGATCGAAGTGGATGCAACGGGCCTGAATTATGGAATTGCTGACGGGATCGAGCAGTGCAACATACCGGTTCCCTGGAAAACTAGGACCGCGAGGAAGGAGGGTGAGCGAAGATGATCGACGAAACAACAGGGCCGGACGAACGCAGCGCAGCGCCTGAAGGACAAACCGATACGGGCGAACGCGTGGCGTTCTGCCAGCAGTGCGGCACAGGATTGACAGGCGCGACGATGCGGCGCGTCGGAGCGGCAGTCTATTGCGAACCCTGCCTTGTGGCGCGGCTCGAGGCGGCGGGATCGCCTGCGGGAACCGCTGGAACGGGAGCTGGTTCGAGCGCGGCGGGCGCGGGATGGGCTCCGGTGGGTGGAGTTCCGCCGGTGAGCGGAGCGGTTCCGCCGGTGGGAGGCGCGGCGGCGCCGGCACCGGTGCCGAATGCGCCGAGCCCATGGCTGGCGGCGTTCCTCGGACTGATTCCGGGCGTAGGCGCAATGTACAACGGGCAGTACGCCAAAGGCGTCGCCCACCTTGTGATCTTTGCGGTGGTCGACACGCTGCAGAACAACGTGAACGGCATTTTCTCCATACTCGTGGCGGCTTGGGTCATCTACCAGATGATCGATGCCTATCAGACGGCCAAGGCGCGGCGCGATGGGACGGCGCTGCCGAACGCTTTCGGCCTCAATGACATTGGCGACCGGATGGGATTCGGACGGAACTGGCCCGGAAGCTCGACGCGGCCGGTGACCGGATCGACGACGGCCGGATGGGCGAGCGCGGCAGCAGGAGCCGCCACTGCTCCTCCGCCGCCGGGCGCGACAGGGCCAGGCTGGACGGGATACGTTCCGCCGACAAACTTTGGCGCGACGGCGACACCGCCTCCGGTTCCCCCGCCACCCTATGCGGAGCCCTCCGCTTATGCGCAATCCGCGGGTTCAGGCGCGGCGGCGGCACAGGGAGCGGCCTGGACCCAGGCACCCTATGTGAACACCTATGCCGGCGAGCCCTGGGCGAGCGCGCCTGGTGGCCCGGTTCCGCCGCTTGCGTCGATCGCTGCCGTTCCGCCGAGCCGGCGCTTCCCTGTCGGCGCGGCGTGGCTGATTGGGCTCGGACTGATCTTTCTGCTGACGAATCTGAACGCGGACTGGCGGCTCAACGGGGCGTGGATTGCCGCCATAACGCTCGGCGCGCTCGGCAGCTGGATGCTCTACCGGCGTGTGGAGATGGTGCGGGCGTGGGCCAAGGTCTCCGGAGATGCAGACGCCGCTGATGCGGGAATT
>DASYBN010000452.1:0-7663 GCA_036500785.1 Acidobacteriaceae bacterium | reverse complement strand
CCGCCGAGCGACACGACCGGCGCATCCTTGCTCTATCTGTCCGTTGCGGTCATCTTCCCAAGCGCCTGTAAACATGGGGGCAATGACATGTAAACGCCACGTAAAAAGGAGCGTATCTCGAAGTTTTTGCGGGCGTTTGGCCAAGTCTCTGGGCAAGAAAACGCGTCTACGGCTATTTAACTGTCGGCAGCACGTCGACAGCGGTTTCCGATGTGGCCGCCCCACTGGCCTGGCTCGGGAGCGTGAAAAAGAAGCTGCTGCCGTGCCCCAGCTCGCTCTCCACCCAGATCCGTCCGCGCTGCGACTCCACCAGATGCTTCGCGATAGCCAGCCCCAGCCCAGTCCCGCCCGACTCGCGCGACCGCGCCTTGTCCGCCCGGTAGAACCGCTCGAACAGCCGCCCCAGGTGATCCGAGGCAATGCCGTTCCCGAAGTCCCGCACCCGGAACAGCACGTCATTCGAACTTCCGCCGGCCGGCTCAACCGTCAGCTGCACGCGCGCGCCCTTCGGTCCACGACCATAGTTCAGCGCGTTCTCAATCAGGTTGCTGAGGATCTGCACCACCGCATCGATGTCGGCGATCACCACGCCCTCGGCGGTGACCTTGACCTCCAGCGTGCCGCCCTTCTCCTTCACCACCCCGGCCACGGCGGCCTCCGTCTCGTGCACCAGAGCCGCAATCGCAACCGGCTTCGGATCCAGCTTCTGCTCGCCCGACTCCACCCTCGCCAGCGCCAGCAGGTCGTCGGTCAGGCGACCCATGCGGCGCGCGCTCTTCAGAATCGCTTCGAGAAACTCGTGCTCCGACGCCGCCGAGAGCGGAGCTCCCTCGCTCTCCAGCAGCATCTCGACATACCCCTGAATGCTGGTCAGCGGCGTGCGCAGCTCATGCGACACATTCGCCACAAACTCCGTCTGCGCGCGTTCCACCTGCTCAATCCGCGTCACATCGCGCAGCACGACCACCGCGCCGCCCTCCGGCATCGGCGACGCACTCACCGCAAACACCCTGCCCGGAACCAGCGACACCGGCGTGCGCTCCGAATACTTCCGCGTCTCGAGCGCGACGTGCACGCAGTCCAGCACCTCCGGCGCGCGGATCGTCTGCACCAGCGAGTGCCCCGCGCGCACCGAACCGAACGAGTCCACCACCAGCCGCTGCATCGCCTTGTTCGCCCAGATGATTCGTCCCGCCGCATCGATCGACGTAACCGCATCCTGCATCGAGTCCAGCAGCGCCTCCAGCTTCTCGCGCCGTTCCGCACTCACCGCAAAGCTGCGCTGGATGTCGTCATTGGCCGTCCGAATGCCGACGGCGAGCTGGTCATGATCGCTCCACGCGGGCGCAAACTCCGGCTCGCGGCCCTCGCCCAGCGCATGCACCGCCGCGTCGATCGCCGCGTCGTCCCGCCGCACCAGCCGCACCGCGCTCGCCGCCACGAGCACCGACACCACCGCCACCACTCCGATCCCCATCCAGACGCCGCGCACCAGCAGCATCGCCGCGCACACCAGCGCGCAGCCCACCGCGGTCCGAATCAGAATCTGGAGCAACAGGTTTCGTTTCATGCAGGTCCCGTAAAGATCAAGTCTGCGCGCAACGCACCAGGGCGTTGCATCACCATTAAATGCTTTTCACGAATCCTGCGTAAATCAAGAATTTCCGCACCAGCACATGCACCTCCCCAACCACCACAAAATTGCTGTCATCCTGAGCGAAGCGGCTCGCTGGCGAGCTGCGCAGTCGAAGGATCCCCGTATTTTGCGTGGATCACCACGAACGGGTGCCCCATTCATGCAGGCCGTGCGCATGGGGCAAACGAATGGGGCCCGCGGGTGGCTGCCCTGAGCGAAATCGAACAACGCCGCACCGGCCCGAAACCAACCGAGCTTCCGTCCCCCACCGCCTTGCTCCGCAAGCGCCGAGTTGCCATCCCTGTGCCGAATGCCGCATAGTGTGGCCGGTGGAATCTGCATGAATAAGCTCTATCCCAGCGCAGCCGAAGCGTTCGCCGGCCTCACGCGCGACGGCATGCTTCTCGCCGTCGGCGGCTTCGGTCTGTGCGGCATTCCCGAGGCGCTCATCCTCGCCCTGCGCGCCACCGGCGTCCGCGACCTCACCGTCGCCTCCAACAACGCCGGCGTCGACGGCTGGGGCCTCGGCCTCCTGCTCGAGTCCCGCCAGGTCCGCAAAATGATCTCCTCCTACGTCGGCGAGAACGCCGAGTTCGAGCGCCAGTTCCTCGCCGGCGAGCTTGAGGTCGAGTTCGCCCCGCAGGGCACCCTCGCCGAACGCCTCCGCGCCGGCGGCGCCGGCATCCCCGGCTTCTACACCCGCACCGGCGTCGGCACCGACGTGGCAAAAGGAAAGGAAACCCGCACCCTCGACGGCATCGACTACCTCTTCGAACGCGGAATCGTCGCCGACCTCGCCCTCGTCAAAGCCTGGAAGGCGGACACCCACGGCAACCTCGTCTACCGCCGCACCGCGCGCAACTTCAACCCCAACGTCGCCACCTGCGGCCGGGTTACCGTCGCCGAAGCCGAGATCATCGTCCAACCCGGCCAGCTCGACCCCGATGAGATCCACACGCCCGGCATCTTTGTCCACCGCCTCGTCCACAATCCCAACCCAGACAAGCGCATCGAACGCCGCACCACCAGAACTGCAAGTTAGGAAGTGAGCGAGTTAGCAAGTCAGGCTTCGCCCTCACCCCTAACTCCCTAACTCCCTAACTCCTAACTCCTAATCCCTAATCCCTAATCCCTGAAAAACCCTATGCCCTGGACCCGACAACAAATGGCCGAACGCGCCGCCCGCGAGCTCCGCGACGGCTTCTACGTCAACCTCGGCATCGGCATGCCCACGCTCTGCGCCGGCTGCATCCCTGCCGGCATGACCGTCATCTTCCAGTCCGAAAACGGCCTGCTCGGCATGGGGCCCTACCCGCTCGGCTCCGAGGTCGACCCCGACCTCATCAACGCCGGCAAGGAGACCGTCACCTTCCTCCCTGGCGCCGCAACCTTCTCTTCCGCCGACTCCTTCGCCATGATCCGGGGCGGCCACATCGACCTCGCCATCCTCGGCGCCATGCAGGTCTCCGCCTCCGGCGACCTCGCCAACTGGATGATCCCCGGCAAGCGCGTCAAGGGCATGGGCGGCGCGATGGATCTCGTCTCCGGCGTCCGCCGCGTCGTCGTCCTCATGGAGCACACCGCCCCCGACGGCAGCCCCAAGCTCCTCGAAGCCTGCACGCTCCCGCTCACCGGCAAGGCCGTCGTCCACCGCGTCATCACCGACCTCGGCGTCCTCGACATCACCCCCAACGGCTTCACCTGCACCGAACTCGCCCCCGGCGTCACCTTCGACCACCTCGCCTCAAAGACTGGCGCTTCCATTCGACCGTCAGCTTGACCATATCGATCATTATGATCATAATAGACTCATGGTCACTGAGGTAAATGCCGTCACCTTCCGCCAGAACCTTGGCGAGATGCTGAACCGCGTCCAGTATGGTCACGACAGCATCGTCATCAGCAGGGATGGCAAGCCGGTCGCTGCTCTGGTCGATGCCGAGCTGTTCGCGCGCATCCGCCGCATGCGCGAGCGTTTCGACGAGCTTACAGCTCCGATCGCCGAAGCATTCGCGTCGATTCCGGAAAGCGAAGGGCTGGCTATGATCGACGCCGCCGTTGCGGAAGAACGCTCGCGCTGACATCTCATGGCGCTTTTGCGAATTGTTCTTGACACCAATGTGCTCGTCTCGGGAGTGGGTTACCCGGCGAGCATTCCAGGCAATATCCTTCGGCTATGCCAGGTCGGCGCCGTCGATCTCGTCCTTTCGGACTACATCCTCGACGAGTTCTCCCGCGTCCTTTTGCGCTTCCGACCCTTGAAATTCACACCCGAACAGGTGAACCCGCTGCTAAAGAATATTCGGCTCTTCGCCCTCTTGGTCGAGCCCGACATGGCGAATGACGATTCGCTCCGCGATCCCGCCGACCGGAAGATCCTCGCGACTCTCCGTGCATCCAACGCCGACTACCTGATCACCGGCGACAAAGACCTTCTCGCCCTCGCAGACCGCTATCCGATCCTGACTCCCGCCGACTTCTGGTCACGCCACGGCTGATCTCACCCCAGCACCGGATACACCACACCCGTAAGCTCCTCGCTCACCGTCCACAGCCTTCGCCCCGCCTGCTCATCCAGAGCCTGCGGCTTCGGCTTCACCACCTTCGGGTTTCCGCCGATCTCACCAAATCCTCCGGGGCCGACGTACTCGCCCCCCTGAACCTCCGGCGAGGTCGCCGCGTAAAGCGTCGGCAGCGCGCCCATGGCATCGTCCTGAAACAGCAATCCCCCGACCAGCTGCACGAACCTGCTCTTGAAGTCCGTCCCATACTGCGCAATATTCGTCTTCGACACGCCCGGATGCACTGCCACACTCAGCAATCGGCTGTGCGCCTCGCGCGCCCGCCGGTCCAGCTCCCGCGCAAACAAAATATTCGCCAGCTTTGACATGCTGTACGCTCCCCACGCCGAGTACCTGCGCTCACCCTGCAGGTTGTTCCATTCCATCTTCCCGTCCCTGTGCGCGAGCGACGCCACCGTCACCACGCGCGGAGCCGGCGCTCTCAACAGTGCCGGCATCAGCAGCCCCGTCAACGCGAAGTGCCCCAGGTGATTCGTGCCGAACTGCCGCTCGAACCCATCCGCCGTCTGCTCGCGCTTCGGCAGCGCCATCACGCCCGCGTTGTTCAGCAGCAGATCCAGCTTCGCGCCGCTCGCCACATACTCTGCGGCAAACCCCCGTATCGACGCCAGCGAAGCCATGTCCAGCGGCACAACCGCGACCTTGGCCTGCGGCAGCTCCGCGACGATCCGCGCCCGCGCCGCTTCGCCCTTGGTCGTGTCCCTGACGCCCAGCAGCACATCCGCGCCGTTTCTGGCCAGCTCCCGCGCCGTCTGAAATCCGATTCCGCTGTTCGCCCCGGTCACCAGGACCGTCTTGCCCGCCTGCGGTCCCATCGCCGCGGTCGTCCATCGTGTCTGCGCCATCTTGTCTGCCTCTCCAGCGGCCGTCTCGGCCTCGGCTTCCATGCTACCAACCCAAATCTTTGTGCTCTCTTGTGCCCTTCAGCACACCCTCTTCGTCTCATTCCCCATCGAACATCGAGGACGTGTCCGCAAGGTGCCGGAGGGCTGTAAGATGAGGCTTTGGCTCGTGCGTTACAATCGGACGGCAAGGCCACTAGATGGAAGCTCACGAGGCGCGCCCGCGCGACGCCAAAGAGCCAAGATTGTCGAAGGGGAAGGTTCTCTCATGAAACTTAGCGCACGAATGATTGCAGGCTTTGCGCTGCTACTTGTGCTCGGAAGCACTATTGGCTGCACCAAGTTGCGAGCGCGCGATCAGCTTGTCAAAGGCGTGCAGGCTTTCAAGGCCGGTCACTACGAGGAGGCGGTTAACCACTTCCAGAACTCCATTAATCTCGACCCCAACTACGAGTCGGCCCGCCTCTATCTCGCGACCGCCTATAGCTATCAGGTCGTGCCCAACCTCGACACCCCCGAAAATCTTGCCACCGCCAAAAAGGCGATGGACGGCTTCAACGAGGTCCTCGCCAAGAACCCCAACGACCTCGACGCCCTCAAGCAGATCGCCTCCATTCAGCGCAACATCAAGCAGTATGACCAGGCCAAGGCGACCGAGCAGAAGATCATCTCCCTCGACCCCAAGGACGCCGAAGCCAACTACACCATCGGCGTCATCGACTGGACCCAGGCCTACAAGAACGCCGTCCAGATCCTCGGCGAGCAGGGCCTGCAGGACGACGGCAACGGCAACGTGAAGATGAACAAAGCCACCTGCGCCAAGATGAAGGCTGCCAACACGCCGCTGATCGCCGAGGCGATGCAATACCTCCAGCGCGCGGTCGAAATCAACCCGACCTACGATGACGCCATGCAGTACCTCAACCTGAACTATCGCCGCAAGGCCGACATCGACTGCCCGGACGACGCCGCCCGCAAGGCCGACCTCGCTCAGGCCGACCAGTGGGTCCAGAAGGCCATGGGCGCCCGCAAGGCCAACGAAGCTGCCAAGGAAAAGAAAGAAGGCGGCGGCATCACCATGCAGAACAACCAGTAGTTCTCAACCGAACTTCCCCTCACCACGAAGGCCTCCCACCCGGGAGGCCTTCTCACTTGATCATCGATCCCCAGTCGAGCTTGCGTGCGATTCCAAGGCTCGACGTGGATATAAAGGGTCCACAGAGGGGTCCCAGAAGCAGAAAGCCGATGGGCGCTACCTCAAACTTCCCGGCCCCTGCTAGCAACACTGCCAGTCGTCATCTGCCGTGTCAGAAGTTACAGTCTCAATTCATCAGCCCAATATGGGTAAAGCGATGGACTTTGGGCCTGTTTTTGAAAGGGCAAATATGACGGATCGCAAAACCAGGGGAAATATTGCACGGAAATTCGGCTACGGCAGCTTTTTGCTCACACTATTCCTTGCAGCGGCCGTCCCCGCCATCAGTCAGACGGAAACAATCGACGCGATAGCGAGGGGGACCAGCACCCAGTTAGGTAGAACTGTCAGCATCAAACTGCTCATTAACCGCTACTCCACGCCACAAGATCGGCAGGTACTTGTCGATGCGTTCAAAAAGGGCCAAAGTCCGGGTCTGGCCAGAGCCCTCGAAAAAATGGACTCAGTTGGACGGATCGCCATCACCGGCACTGTTGGTTATGACGTTGCGTACATTCGTGTGATCCCCACTCCCACCGGTCGCACAATTCGGTTCGCCACGAATCGACTGATCCGATTCGCCGAAGCCTATTACAACACCCAGAGCAAGGACTTCGACTTGACCTTCGGCGAAGTGAATATCAACGACAAAGACAAGAAGAAGAGCGGCGGCGTTTTATACCCTGCTTCTCAGCTGATCGTCAACAATAAGGGCGAGCTTCAGGTCGAACTTCGCCAAAATCCCTGGAACCTGATCAACATCATTGACTGGAACGGCGCTGGGACCAAACACATTCCACAATAGCAGGACCGACAGGTAAGCCCCCGAGACTCTCCGGGCCTACCGTCACGACGGCGTGAGGCAGTACAAGCAACAGTTCATCCGCGACTGAGAGATAAATCGATGACTATCAAAGCTCAACACCGGTCCCGCACTCGGACTGCATTGCTTTTATCGACCTGCATCGTTCTCCTGACCGGGGAAGTTGCACAGGCGAAGAGCAAATACGCATGTGATCAAGCGCAGCCCCAGACCCTGTGCAATGCGAACAACACCTGCGGCTCTGCCTCGTCTCCATGCACGGTTAACGTCACCCGGTCGAACAGCTCCGCCAACGTAAAGCCTGGCATCCCGAACGCGAAGAACAATCAACTTTTCTGTATCAAGGCTGGCACCACGGTGGTGTGGATGAGTTCCAAGAAGAACCAGGGATTTACCGTCTCGTTCGGTACTGACTCGCCGTTCGAACCCGATGACCCGATCATGGGAGGCGGACAAAAGCCGGTGACAACAAAAGCAAGTACCCCCGGCTGTTACAAGTACGATATCGGCGCGTTCACTTCCGGGACAGTCTATGGAATGAGCGGCGGCAACAACAGGCCGGAATTAATCATTCTGCCCTGACCT
>DASYBN010000451.1:0-3570 GCA_036500785.1 Acidobacteriaceae bacterium | reverse complement strand
CGATCAGCTCTCCGGCCAGGTCCAGTCCCTCAACGACTCGATTGACGAACTAAAAGCGCGCCTCGACCGCATCGAAAAAGCCGTCAACAACGTTCAAGCCTCGCAGCAGTCCACCAACGCTCTGCTCGGCAACCTGCCCGGAAACGTCCCGCCCGCCGGCGCCGCACCAGTAGCTGCTGCCCCTGCCGGCAACAACGCCGGCGGAGCAAAGCCCGCCCCCGGCACACCGCTCAGCTCGCTTGCCAACGGCTCCCCCGCACCAGCCGCCGCTCCGGCCAACACCGCCGGTCCGTCCTCCGCCGAGATGTACCGCACCGCCTACAGCGACTACATGTCCGGCAAGAACACCCTCGCGACCAGCGAGTTTCAGGATCTGATCAAGGCCTACCCCGACGACAACCTCGCTGGCAACGCTTACTACTACATCGGCGAGATGGACCTCCGCGCCAACAAGCCCTCCGCCGCCATCAAGGATTACGACCAGGTCTTGGAGCGCTATCCCGACAACTCCAAGATCCCCGCCGCCCACCTGCACAAGGGCGACGCCCTCGTCGCCATGCACCAGAGCGAGGCCGGCATCCGCGAGTACCGGGCCCTCATCCAGCGCTATCCCAACTCGCCCGAAGCCGCCCAGGCGAAAGCCAAAATCTCCCTCGCCGCGCGCAGGTAAACTCGGCCTCACCTCCGCCTTCATTCCGGCTCCAACGCTTGTCATCTGACGCCGAGCGGAGCGCAGAGCCCCTCCACAGCTCGAAATGCTGTCATCCTGAGCGAAGCGTCACAGCGCGACGCGAAGTCGAAGGATCCCCGTATTTGCTTTTGTGGTCCGCCGTCCCACCGCGAATCTGCTTTCGCGCGAATATCGATCCGCGCCCACCCGCTATCCACAGGAAATTGCATTTCCCACAATTATTATTCCGGAACTACTTAACGTTCCACGTGGAACAACTCTGTTCCACAGCCGTTTTCCGGTATTCGGGCTTAGTTCCTGACCTCTCTAAACGCCTGCTCCACCCGCTTCTTCTCCTCCGCCGTCAGCCCCACCCGCGGCAGACGCGCGGCCCCACCGAAATATCCATTCAGATCACACGCGTACTTCACGCCCGCGACGCCGAACTCTGAAATCACCGCATCCGCCTCGCGCAACCGCTCCGCCTTCAATCTCGCCAGCTTCGGATCGCCATCTTTGAACGCAGCCCACACCTCATGGCATCCCTGCGGAGCGCACGCCGCCAGCTCCGGCATCACGCCCTGCACACCAGCCTCAAGCAGGTCGACCGATTCACTCGCCGCGCCCGCGCCGATCACCTGAAATCCAACCGTCTTCATGCGCGTCTTTATCGCCGGCTTCGGCGGAGCCACTGCCACCGACGCGCCTCCACTCGACAGCGCATCCGCAGCCACAAACGTGGCCTCACCCTCGCGCTGCACCTCGAGCATCCTCGACGTCACGGCTGCGAATACCGTCGTGACTGTCACCTCGCCCTTCACCTCACGCGTGCGCGCCGCAATCTCCTTCAACCGCGAAGCATCCAGCCCCGCATCCATCATCCCGATCACATTCGCATGATCTGCCAGCGCACTCACCATTTCGCTCGGCAGTTCAAAACCACCATCGCGCGGATCACTCCACAGCACCACCGGCAGCGGCGATCGATCAGCGACCGCGCGAAAGAACAGCTCCACCGCCGCGAGCGACCCACCGCGCAACAGCCGCTGCCATCCGAGCGGAGCCGGCAGCAGCACTGCATCAAACTTCGCCTCAGCGGCCCACTGTGCGATCTTCACTGCAGCGGCAACGCTCTCCGCGCCTGCGCCCGCGACCAGAACCTTTTCTTTCGCGGCGATCTCGCTCGCAACACGCAGCGACTCGCGCCGCTCGTCATCGCTCAACCCGCTCGCCTCGCTCCACGGGCCCGACAGAACAATTCCCGCCGCCGGCGTTCTCGAGTAGCGATCCATATTGTGCTCCAGCTTCCGCCAGTAGCACGCTCCATCCGCATAAAACGGCGTCGTAACCGGGATAAACAACCCTTCAAGCAGCATCAGGCCGTCACCGCGCTGTCTTGAAACGAGAGGCGCGATGCGTGCAACTCCTGCAGCGAGCTCACGTGGTACTCACCCCTCTGCAGCGCCTCGATCCCATCCGCGGCCGCTTTCGCCGCAGCCATGGTCGTGATCGTCGGCAAACGCGCTGCAACAGCAGCCCTGCGAATCGCCTGCTCGTCGAACACCCAGTCGTGTCCCTGCGGCGTATTTACGATCAGCTGAATTCGCTCACCCTTGATGAAGTCGACGACATTCGGCCGTCCTTCCTTCACCGCATACACGCGATCCACCTGCAGGCCCGCGCCCTCGATCACCGCCGCTGTCCCGTACGTCGCCACCAGCTTGAATCCCATATCGACGAAACGCCGCGCCAGCGCCGCCACCTGTCGCTTGTCCTGATCGTTCACGCTGAAGAACACCGTTCCGCCCGTCGGCAGATACAGTCCTGCGGCCATCTGCGCCTTCGCGAACGCCTCGCCGAAGGTCGTAGCAACGCCCATCACTTCGCCCGTCGATCGCATCTCGGGACCAAGGATTGGATCCACGCCCTGGAACTTGCCCCACGGAAACACCGGCGACTTCACAAAGAAGTGCTCACCCGTTCCCAGATCTTCGCCGCTCTCTACCTGCTCCGGCAGCAGCTCGCGCAACGTTCTTCCGGTCATCAAACGCGACGCGACCTTCGCCAGCTGCACGCCCGTCGCCTTCGAAACGTACGGGACTGTGCGCGACGCGCGTGGATTGACTTCGATCACAAACACCTTGCCCCGCTGCACGGCAAACTGCAGATTCACGAGCCCAATGACATTCAGCGCCAGCGCCAGCTTCCGCGTATACACCCGCAGCGTCTCCAGCACATCCTTCGGCAGATCGACCGCGGGCAGCACGCAGCTCGAGTCTCCCGAGTGCACGCCCGCCTCTTCGATGTGCTGCATGATGCCGGCAATCACCACATCCTTGCCGTCACACAAGGCGTCAACATCCACCTCCTGCGCTTCTTCGAGGAAGTGATCGATCAGCACCGGCCGTTCCTGCGAGTACTCGATCGCTGTCGTCATATAGCGCACGACCTCGGCATCGTCATACGCAATCACCATCGCACGGCCGCCCAGCACATAACTCGGCCGCACCAGCACCGGATACTCGACCTTGCGCGCGCCCGCAATCGCCTCCTCCACGCTGGTCGCCATTGCGCCTGGCGGCTGCGGAATTCCGAGTTCCTCAATCAGCTTCCCGAAGCGCTTGCGGTCTTCCGCAAGATCAATCGACTCCGGGCTCGTCCCGATGATCGGCACGCCCGCAGCCTTGAGCGGCAGCGCAAGATTCAGCGGCGTCTGCCCGCCAAACTGCACAATCATTCCGATCTCCGCGCCACTGGAGGCCTCGTGCTCATACACATCCATCACGTTCTCAAACGTCAGCGGCTCGAAGTACAGGCGGTCGCTCGTGTCGTAATCGGTCGAGACCGTCTCCGGATTGCAGTTGACCATGATGGTCTCGTAGCCATCCTCACGCAGCGCA
>DASYBN010000450.1:0-3438 GCA_036500785.1 Acidobacteriaceae bacterium | reverse complement strand
GGAACTGGTTGTTCGTGAAACGGCGCCACGACGCACATTTCGCAGCGGCCTCATCAAAAAGGTTGCCTGTTTCGGTCACTTTTTTGTCACGGTACCAAAGTGTCGACGAAAGAGACGTTGCGCCTTCTCACGCGAACCCTATACTCAGAATCACAAGAAGCACGAAGAAACCAATTTGGCAACCCCCAATTCGGACTACCGCGTACCACTAAGGTTCCAGTCTCTCGACGGTTACTCGTATCCAGGGGCCTTTAGGAGCACACTCGCGATTGCCGGGACCGTTGTCCCGCGCGAATGAGGCTTCTGAAGCCTGGGATAGGTTTCCTCGGCCACGGCAGGACCACTGGCTTCAGATGTCCGCATTTGCAACAAGGAGAGCCTCTTATGCTGAAGATCGTAAAATTCGTCGTTATCGCACTCGCCGTTTCGGTTTTCGTCCCCACGCTGGCCAACGCCGCGCCCCGGGCCACCTGGAGCCCCTGGCAGGCTCTGCCTAACGCCAATGGCGTTGAGGTCAGCTTCAGCCAGGTGAACGACAACATGTGCACCTGGATGATCCGCAACTCGGGCGCCAGCACGCTCCGCTCGCTGGAGTTCACCTACACCTACACCCAGGCCATCCAGCAGGCACAGGCCACCGGCCGCGACCTCCTGATGGAGCCGCTGAAGCCGGGCCGCCAGACCGGCGGATCGACCCAGTTCGGCGCCGAGACAGGCAAGTGCCCGTCAACGCTGGTCGTCAGCCACATCGAGTGGGCTCACTAGACTCGCCAGGGCACGGCCCTAGGGTTTAGGGATCCAGGGTTTAGGGTCTAGCGTTATGGTCTAACGAGGGTTCAGAGCGTCGCTGCTTCCAGCACAGGCGCCTGAGCCCTTTGCCGTCACTCCGGACCCACAGACCGTTACCGGCGCCCTCTGGACCCTGAACCCTGGGCCCTGGCCCCTGGCTTCTGAGCCCTGCCCCCCCGCTTCTTCGGCGGAACCGGCTTCTTCAGCTGCGCGGCCTCAGGCAGCGTCTTCTTCCGCTCCACCGGCTTGCCGGCAGCGGCGCGGTTCAGCGCCTGCACCTCACCCGGAGTAAGCTCCCGGAAGCCGCCCGGCGGAACGTCGAGAACCAGCGCGCCATAGCCGATGCGCCGGATCTTCTCGACGTGGTGGCCGATCTCCTCGAACATCTTGCGCAGCTGGCGGTTGCGTCCCTCGGTAAGCGTCACCTCAAACCACGGATTATCGCCGCCGCGCGCCTCTTCGATCGTCGCCGGCTGCGTCATAATGCGGTCGCGCCGCCCCGCGCGTGTCTCATTCAGCCGCCCGCGGTCGATCATCACGCCGCGGCGCAGCTGGTCGAGCGCCTGCGCGCTCGGCGTGCCCGAGACCTTCACCAGATATGTTTTGCGCACGCCGTTGCTGGCCTTCGAGAGCCGGTTCGCCAGCGCGCCGTCGTTGGTCATCAGCAACAGGCCTTCGCTCAGGTAATCCAGCCGCCCGACCGGATACAGCCGCGGCAGCTTGCGGTGCTCTCCGGTAATCTTCTTCTGCGCCGACTCCGCGAGCAGGTCGGCCACCGTCGGCCGGTTCTCCGGGTCGTCGAGCGTGGTCACGTAGCCGCGCGGTTTGTTGACGAGAAAGTAGCGCTGCGGCTCCGGCCCGTGGAGCAGCTTGCCGTCTACGCGGATGTGGTCCTGGCCGGGATCGGCGCGCGTGCCAAGCTCGGTGACGGTCTGGCCGTTCACCTGAACCCGCCCCTCCAGGATGATCTGTTCGGCGGCCCGGCGGCTGGCGATGCCAGCCTGGGCAAGGATCTTCTGCAGGCGCTCCCCGGTGCGCGGAGCCTCTTCTGTCGTCCGTTTCATATTCCTCATTATGGGCCTTGCTCCAAAATTCCGGGCCGCTTGGTGAGACCCGGCGAACTGTCCTGAAGGCAACCAATCGCCGTTGCATCGCGCCGCGACAGGCGCAAAAAGGCTGATTTCCCGGGACTTCATCCGGTAGCAGGCAGCATCCTAACAAGGCGTGGCTGAATTAGAGCTGCAAGAAAAGATAGCGGGACCCGGGCTTTGGGATCACACAGATTTGCGCCGGGTTTCCAGCACGAGTACCAGGAGAGACCCGTATGCGATTTTTGAAGCCCCTTGCAACAACGGCCCTTTCATTCGCGTTTCTGTGCGCAGGCGCCTATGCCCAGAACACCCAGCAGTCCCAGTCGACCACGCAGAACACCACCTCGACGGACGCCTACGGCAACACGCAAAGCACGACCCAGCACAAGGCCAAAAGCAGCGATCAGACCACATTACCCGACGGAACGGTCGTGAACCGCCAGCACAAGTCCGATGCCACCCGGTATGACGCGAACGGCAATCCGATCGTGGACCAGCACTCGACGTCCAACTCACAGGACACCGTAACCCCGGATGGAACTCAGACCCGCACGGAGACGCAGACTCACACCGAGACGGGCACCACCCCCACCACGCCTCCTCCCGCACCTCCACAGAAGTAATGGAAGCTGAATAAATTGAAAGGCGCAGCCTCCGGGCTGCGCCTTTCGTGTGTTGGCGACACAGGTGTCTACTGCTTTGCTAATGGCGGAGCGGGTGAGGAGGACTTGCACGTCCGCCTTGCGTCAGTCCAAAGCCTTGCGCAGCGGAAGCGTGTAGTGGGGTTCGTTTCCGCGGGGCCGCTCAATCGGTGGCACGGCGTCAGCCCGGAGCGGCTCGTCGGCTGGAGACTCGAGGTCGCCTTCCGGCGTAGCGAGGACGTCCGGCTCGTGGTCCGGCACAAAGTCCGGCGGATCAGTCGGCGGAATGTCAGATTTCGGCGTCATCGCAGTTGGGATGCGGCGGGCCCGGGTTCCGCATGCGAGAAAGTATAGGCGCGAATGCGCGCCGAGTGGAAACCTAAGCGCCGCCGTCGCGCTCGTTCGACTGCACCTCGGCATCGATCGCCGGAGTGTCGATTTCGGTCCCTCCGGGGTTCTCCTCGCCAGCGTAATTGGGCGGAAGCCCGGAGAGGCGTCCATCGGTGAGCACCTCGTCAGCGGCACCATCCGGAACGGCAGAGGGATCTTCGTCGTTCAGGTTCTCTTCGCTATACGGCTCGCCATCGGCCTGGCTCTCGTGGACGTTGGTGGCAGCGTCCTCTTCGGAGTGACGGCGTGCATCGGTTGCGGAAGACATCGGAATCTCCTCCTGAATGGCAAACTCGCCGGCATCGGCAAAGTCGCCTGCCATCTTCTCGAACTCTTCGATGCTGGGAAGCTCGTTGAGGTCCTTGAGCCCGAAGCGAACCAGAAACTCCTTCGTCGTCTTGTAGAGGATCGGGCGCCCGATCACCTGCTTGCGCCCGGCGGTCGCCACCAGCTTGCGCGCCATCAGCGAGCCCAGCACGCCGCCCGAGTCCACGCCGCGAATCTCCGAGATCTCCGGCGAGGTGATG
>DASYBN010000449.1:0-14613 GCA_036500785.1 Acidobacteriaceae bacterium | reverse complement strand
GGTTTTCAGCATTGCGCGGGTCGAAACGATCATTCGTCGGCGCTCCCAGTGTTGTGGGTGCTCGTAAACGGGGGCGAAGTCGCCGTTCGCTCAGCTCTTCACCACCAGTCTAATGATCCTACGTTCCTTTCCGGCCGTAACAATCATCACGGTGAGACGCTCCTTCAATGCGCGCAGGACCAGATCGCCGATCCCTCTCTCGCAGTTTGCGAACGCCCGGCGCTCGCAGCAATCGTCGAGGATGAAGCCGGTGAATTCGCCGAAGCAGTTGAACACCACGTCGCAGACTTTTCCGGTGAACTCCGCCAGGTTCTCCTCGCATGGCCGCGACGGTGGGAGATAGCCGAGCAGCGATGGGGGGACCGCGTTTGCGTCGCCGCCCAGGCCGTTGACGCGTCCGGCGATCTGGTCGATGTAGCGCAGAAGCACCGGATACCAGCGGTCGGTGGTGGGCAGCGCCTCGAGACGCGCCTTCAGGATGGCCAGCGTGGTCTCTTCGGCAGGCAACATTGCAGCCTGAGTGGAAACCGGAATCTTCACCTGGAACGAACCGACGATGTAGCGCTCGTAGGCCGGCCTGTCATCGACCGCGGCCGCCTGGGCCGGGGCCGTCTGTGCGGGTGCGGCTGAATCAATGTGGAGAGGCGAGCGGATGTTGCCGCCGGAACGCCGCTGTGACGCGATCTGCAGCGGCGGCGGAGGCGGTGGAGGCGGCTGGCTGACGCGGACCTGACGCTTGCCGATGCGCCGCACGACGATGTTGAACTCCTGTCCGGTGGTTACGGTCTGCGGCAGGTCGACCGTGAACAGCCCTGCGTACCACTCGCCCGTTCCTTGCGGGATGGGCACGAAGGTCACACCGTTGATGGTCTTGACCTCGATGGTGTGGGCGTCGGCGGCGGTGAGGGGATGCACGCCGTACATCCAGGAGGCAAGCTGGATCACCTCGGAGCTAGAGACCGCGGGCCAGTAGATTCTGGCGGTGGAGCCCGGGGGAACCTCGCCCCAATCGATCATCAACTCGTCGGGCCGACCGGCGAGTGGGCCATAGGTGGGCGGCGCGGCGCTGGGCTTCACTTCGAAGGTCTGCGGGACGCGATGCGCGGAGGCGGGACCAGGATTGTCGCTGGTGGTGACCTGAAGGTTGCGCTGGGCCAATTGATCGCCGCCTTCGGGAGTCGGCACGTTGGTGCCCACGGTTTGGATCGGGGCGCCGGGGTAGGCGATCTGGGCGACGAGGCAGTGGTGCGTTCCGCCCGGAAACGCGTTGGGGATGGGAACGCCGTTTACCGAGACGCCGCCGTCGTTGACGTCGAGGAAGCAGCCGAAGTAGCTCCACTGGGAGTCGCCCTGCTGGACGGTGATGGTGAGATTGTTCGCGCCGGTGTTGGTGAAGCCGCCGGTCTGGAACTCAGGATCCGTCGAACTGCTGAAGGTCGGCTGAGCGCTGGTAGCGAAGAAGGGAATGGTGTGGTTGTCGGAGGGTGCGAGGGGATAGTGCGGATTGAGGCCGGTGGGATCGTCGCTGAGATAGGAATAGCCAGGGTTCCAATCCGTGTCGGCAGTCTGAGTGCCCCACAGGCGGAAGAAGACCCTGACGCCGGTCGCAGCACCCGCCGACCCTTGCGTGCCGGTGAGGCGCACCCGGGCGATGGCGAAGCTGTAGTTGTTGTGCTTATGGCCGCCGATGGTGGAGAACGGCGTGACGGTCGAGTCAGCTGTGAACTCGGCTGACTGCTGGGGAATGATGTTGTTGGTGGGGTCGAAGGGATCGGTGCCCTGCGGATTGCCGTAGTTCTGGTTGAGGTAGATGAGCAGATTCTGGATGTAGGTGTAGGCGTTGTTGAAGTCGAAGGAGCCGACACCGGAGCTGCTCTCGACGAATTGCGGGCCGCCGGGGACCGGGTACTGGTATTGCGAGGCGGGCGAGGCGCCGGGGGTGGCGGTGAAGACGCGGAGATCCTCGCTGAGCCAGGGAACGCTGCTGTTGGCGGAGACGACGTTGGTGAAGTAGGGATCGGCCCCGGCGAGGAAGAAGAACTCGGTGGCTGCGGGGAAGGACGTGCTGAGCACGTTGATGGAGGAGTTGACCGCGACAGACGTCTCCCCGCTGGACGGGAAGGAGCCGAGGGGATTGGTGAACTCCAGGTCGTAGGCGAACTGGATCTGTTGGGGAACTTTGGGATTGCTGCTCTGATGGAGGATGTTGGGTGAGGTGGCGGAGAGCGCTGTGGTGACGCCGCCGAAGGCGATGGTGGGAATGGACGGCCGGGTGGCGCCGACGATGTTCAGGCTGAAGCCGTCGAGCGCGAGGTAGAAGCCGTCGGTATAGGTGCCGGTCGATTGCGTACCGATGATGTTGTTGATCTCGTCCTTGCCCCAGTTGTTTTTTGCGCCGACGAAGCTGAGGAAGGCAATGGGCCAGGGATCATCCGTGTTGGGGCCGGCGATGGAGGAGACCTGATCGGGAGGGAAGGTGGCGGCGAGCAGCGAGGCGAAGTACGGGAACGGATCGGAGGAGTCGCCGGTGAGGTTCCGGTAGACGCCGCGAAGGCATTCGCCGCCGATGGGGTTGCCGCTGGAGTCGAGGCCCGGCGCAGCGGCGATGATCGCCGGGATGGTGAAGCCGAGCTGATGAAAAAGGTAATAGATGAAGAGGATGGAGCAGCCGGTGGCGGGGCCGTTTCCAGCCCAGCCCTTGATCGAGTTGACGTAGTCGGCTCGCGATCCGTAGTGCGTGCCGGCGGGACCGAAGTTCCCTGAGCTGTCGAACTCGGTGGAAGCGGGATTGCTGGCGGGCAGCGAGGTGTTGAGCCAGACGTCGGGCGCGCCATTGTTGATCAGGCCGATACCGGTGAGTCCGTTGGCGATCTGGAACTGCGTGGTCAGAAACAGCGACAGGCCCTCGCCGCAGCTTTCCTCGTTGCTAAAGCCTTCCGAAAAGCCCCAGCCTTTGCTTTGAGAGAGCATCAACATCTCGCTGACCTCGGCGATCATGAGGCAACGCACGAAGGCGGAGCCGGCGCCCTGGAACGGATTCAGAGAGAGGGGTGGACCCCAGCCTGCGGACCAGCTGTTGCTCTTGTTGTTTATCGCGGTGACGTAGGTCGGGATGGGAAGAGTCTGGGTGATGGCGACGCCGGCGAACTGGGCCTGCAGCCAGGCGTAGTCGGTCGTCTCGCAGGCAGCGATCACCTGGTTGGTTCTGGCGGGTTCGGGGCCTCCCGCGGTGGCCATGACGGGGTCGTAAAAGAACTGGTAGTGGGTGGTCGTGCCGCCGCCGGTGAGGCCGGTGGTGACGCCCCATCGGGCGTAGAGGGTCACGTTGGCGGTGCCGGTGAATGTGAAGGTCGAGCCGGCGGTTTGGATGGTACCGCTGCCGTCGGCTGCGGTGTTCCAGTAGAGGAAGACTTCGCCGGCGATCGAGAGACTGCCGGTGTTCTTGGCGACCGTGACGGTATTGCCGGATGAGTAAGTGTTGGAATCGACAGGGACCGTGCCGGCGGTCGAACCATTTCCGTTATAGATGACCTGAGCCACGGCAGCCTCCTTGATTGGACTTGTATTGATCTCAGGATGTCCCGGGGGCAAGCGCCTGTACTGAGCGCTGCGAAGGTGGAGTTGGTGATGACGCCAGTGAGTGAAAAGGCATCCACGCCAACTTCACCGAAGCGGTGGATGCAGCGCCTGGCCCGTCGCAGCTGCTAGACGGGCGAACACAGCCTGTGACCGCGATGGATCGTGGAGAGAATCATTATCGGCGAGAATTTCTCGCAGAGTGGGCCCAACCATACGCCGCAAGCGTCGGGATGGCAACTGCTAAAACCGGAACGAACTCACTCGCCATCTGACCTGACTGCATTCCGGCGGGTCTATTTTTTTACGCCTGGTTCACTCCGCTTCTTCAGCCGGCATGGCTTGTGCATTATCGAGATACTTGACGAACATAACCTCGTTCTGCGCTTCGTTATAGAGAAGTTCGTCGGCGCCGGCCTTGGTCATCAGGATTCCAAATCCACCTGGGCGAATTCCGCGTTCTTCGCGAATGGACATATGGGCTGTAGGCTCTGATTCCGGTTGGCCGACCGCTGCATGAGAGAGTCCTTCGAACGAAAAACCGGGACCTGGATCAGCGATTCGGAACATGAGCATTCGCGGTGAACGGACAGAAGCGACTCGAACTTTTCGATTGGGATCGAGCTGACCGCCCCATTCGACTGCATTGGTCAACAGTTCCCGGAAGCACGAAGCGATGGTTTCGCGCGTATCGTCCGGAATATCTGCCTCCAATTTCATCACGAAGGTTTCGATCCGCCTGGCAGCCTCGTGTGTGCAGGGAATTAAGAGTTCGACCCAGTGCGGACGGGCCGATAAGACTTCTATGGCGGGCTCCTGATTGGCGGAAAGCGCCCGCTCAGCGGCTTCGACGGCTTTGCGCGGAGGAAACGGTTTGCTCAAGTAGTCGTAGGCCTGTTCCTTTACGGCACGTAACAGAGTCTCTGACGTGTCATCGGAGGTCATTACGATAACTTTCGGTCGACTTGTTCCTGCGCGGATGCGCGCCAGCACATCAAGTCCCGAAAGGTGTGGCATCCAAATGTCCAGGAATACAAGATCGAACTGTTTTTCCTGAATAGCGTTGAGTGCGGCAATTCCATCGCCCGCTTCTGACACCTCGAACCCCGCGTTTTCGAGCAGCCTGGAGACACCGTGGCGAGTCGCTGCATCGTCGTCCGCAACCAGAACGCGATGTCGAGTGGGGGTTTCGTCGGGCATAATACGCACCTCCTTTATGCTCTTTTATCGCAGTCGTTGAATACTATGTCGCTCTGCTGCCAGCGTCAATGAACTTAGGCGTAGACTGCTAGCCTCGGAGAGCGAAATGTCCGCACCCTCACCATTGGAACCCACTGCGCATGACACTGAAGTGACGGAGTTGCTCGATCTTGCCCTCGACCTGATCTGCGTTGCCGGTGCCGACGGATATTTCACGCGGGTGAACAAAGCGTGGACAGATGTTCTCGGCTACACGAAAGACGAATTGCTCACTCTGCCCTGGCTCGACGTCGTCCATCCGGATGATCGCGAGGCGACAATTGCCGAAGCCAACAAGGTTTTCCAGGGGTACAAGACAATGCACTTTGGGAACCGCTGCCGATCCAAGGACGGTTCATACCGGTGGTTTCTCTGGACGGCGGCCGCGCCAGAAGACGGGCAGTTTTTTTATGCGACTGGCCGCGACGTAACAGAGACAAAGCGAGACGAGGATCTCCTGCTCGCTCAGTACTTCGTCACCAGGGTACTGGCGGAGGCGCCTTCTCTGTACGAAGCGGCGCCACGAATCATGAAGAGCATTTGCGAAACACTCGGATGGGCCGCAGGTACCGTCTGGAAGCTGGACAAGAAAGACGGCATCCTGCGATGCGTCGAAACCTGGCATGTCCCAACCATGAACGTAAGTGAGTTTTCAACGCTAACTCGCTCCTACACCTTCGATCGCGGCGTTGGGCTGCCTGGCCGTGTCTGGCAGGGAATCGCTCCGCTTTGGATTGAGGACCTCGCCATAGACTCGAACTTCCCGCGTGCTCCGATCGCTTCGAAAGAAGGCCTGCGCAGCGCGCTTGGTTTTCCCATTCTGCTCGGTGATGAAGTGCTCGGGGTACTGGAGTTCTTCAGTCCCGAAATCCGGCAGCCGGATACGAAGCTGCTTAACCTCCTGTCGGCAATTGGCAGCCAGATTGGCCAGTTTATCGAACGCACGGAGGCAGAAGCAGCGCTGCGACTCTACGCAGCGGAGCTAGAGTCTGCAAAGCATGTCGCTGAAGAAGCGACAAAGGCGAAGAGCGAATTCCTGGCCAACATGAGTCACGAGATCCGCACTCCGATGAATGCGATTGTGGGAATGACCGAGCTAACGCTCGACACTGCGCTCACGAGCGAGCAGCGCGAGTACCTGGGTACCATCAGGGACTCTGCGGATGCCTTACTGGCGCTGATTAATGACCTGCTCGATTTCTCGAAGATCGAGGCACGGAAGTTCGAACTAGATAAAAGAGACTTCAATCTTCGTGACATTCTCGAAGACACAGTGCGCTTGCTTGCCCCGCGAGCTCACCAGAAAGAGCTGGAACTCGGATGCCACATTCAAGTCGATCTGCCTGAGCGCGTCTTTGGCGATCCGATTCGTCTCAGGCAGATCGTCATCAACCTTGTCGGTAATGCCGTCAAGTTCACCGATAAAGGTGAGGTGATGCTGCACGTTGAGCGGCAAAGCCAAACTGAGTCCGCCCTCGATTTGCATTTCTTTGTCTCAGACACTGGCATCGGCATTCCTGAGGACAAACAGCAGACGATCTTCGAGGCATTCGAACAGGCCGATACCTCTACTACCCGCAAGTACGGTGGAACCGGATTGGGGCTTTCAATCTCCGCCGCACTGGTGAGGCTGATGAGTGGAACGATGTGGGTGGAAAGCAAAGTGAGACGAGGGAGCAAGTTTCACTTTACGGCGGTGTTCGAGATCAGAGAATCAGAATCGGAATCTCTCACACAGGAGGTTAATAAGCTTGTCGATCTGCCTGTACTGGTTGTCGATGACAACGCCTCCAATCGGCGAATCCTGAGTGAGATTCTGACGAGCTGGCACATGAAGCCGACGCTGGCCAGCAGCGGCGCTGAAGCGCTGAGCGTGCTTCGCAAGGCGGATTCGAAAGATAGCTTTGCCCTGGCGCTGCTCGACGTTCACATGCCTGACATGGACGGCTTTGCGGTGGCGGAGCAAATAGGAGATAGCTACAAAGGGCTCAAAGTCATTCTGCTGACCTCTGCAGCAAGGCCTACCGATGTTGCGCGCTGTCGTGAGTTGGGAGTGTCCGACTATCTCAGTAAGCCGATCAAGCAGTCGGAACTCTTTGATGCGATCGTGACGACAATGGCCGAACATGGCCGGAAACGCGAACGATATGAGGGCGCATCGGCTTTCATCCAGGATCCGGGGAGATCCTTGCGAGTTCTGCTCGCGGAGGATAATCCGGTGAACCAGACTTTGGCGATGAGAATCCTGGAGAAGCTCGGCCACAAGGTGCAGGTCGTCAACGATGGTAAGGAGGCGCTCGGACGGTCCCAGGCGGAAGAATTTGACCTCATACTGATGGACGTGCAGATGCCCGAGATGGATGGACTGGAGGCCACAAGGGCCATCCGTGCCGCGGAAGCACGCACCGGAAAGCATTTACCAATCGTTGCGATGACTGCGCACGCGATGAAAGGCGACAGGGAAGAATGTCTACGCGCGGGCATGGACGGGTATCTTTCAAAACCGATTCGAGTTGAAGAATTGAAACGGACCATGTCTGAAATAAAGAAGACACCGAATACAGGTGGGTCTGCAGAGCCGGAAGCGTTTCGGGCAATTGGTCAACTCGAGTCGCTTCTCGACTCCGTCATGGGAGATCGAGCCCTCCTTAGAGAGATGGCCGAGTTGTGGCTTGCAGACAGCGCGAATCAAGAAACCCAAATCCGAAATGGTCTTGATTCAGGTAACGCGATCATGGTGCAGAGGGCGGCTCACGCGCTCAAGGGCTCGGTTGGAACGTTTCAGGCCGCGGCAGCGCAGGATGCCGCGGGCCAGTTGGAAATAGCTGCGAAAAAGGCCGACCTGGTCGGAGCGAGAACGGCTTTCGGACGGCTTTCTACGCAGATCGATCTGGTAAGGCAGGATCTTCATCAGCTGGCACGAACCCCCGCAGCCGACCGCGAAGACTTGTAAGAGCGTTGGGGTGAGGGACCAGTTTCGTCTTAATGTGACGACTGTCACGCTTCGGTCACAAGATCGGTGAATACTGTACGAGAAGGGACTCGCCGTGTCTCGTGCTCCTACAACATAGATCCGAGGACCACCGAATGAGCGTCAAACTTGAACCGGGTAAACCGCTTTGCGCCGAAGAACTTCGCAAGCTAAACGCTTATTGGAGCGCTTGCAATTACCTTTCGGCGGCCATGATTTATCTGCGGGCGAATCCGCTGCTTCGCGAACCGCTGAAACCAGAGCACATCAAGCGCCGGCTGTTGGGACACTGGGGTTCCGATCCAGGCCAGTCATTCACGTGGGTGCATCTGAACCGGCTGATCAAAAAATATGATCTGAACGTGATCTATATCTCCGGGCCTGGACATGGAGCTCCGGCGACATTGGCCAACGGCTATCTCGAAGGCCATTACTCCGAAATTTATCCAGAGTGCGGCCAGGATGCGGCGGGCATGCTACGGCTGTTTCAGCGCTTCTCGTTTCCCGGAGCGTTGGGTAGCCACTGCACGCCTGAGACTCCTGGTTCGATTCACGAAGGCGGGGAGTTGGGTTACAGCCTTTCGCACGCATACGGAGCGGCGTTCGATAATCCGGACCTGATTGTCGCGTGTGTAGTTGGCGACGGAGAAGCGGAAACAGGTCCGCTGGCGACATCATGGCAGGCGAACAAGTTCCTCAATCCAATTCGCGATGGAGCTGTGCTTCCGGTTCTGCACCTGAACGGATATAAGATCGCAAACCCGACGATTCTTGCGCGTATTCCGCACGAGCAGCTTGAGCACCTGATGCTTGGCTACGGTTACAAGCCATACTTCGTAGAGGGTGATGATCCGGAGATGATGCATCAGGCGATGGCGTCCACGCTGGAGATCTGCATCAAGGAGATTCGTGCGATCCAGCAGGAGGCCCGCGCCAGCGGTCAGGCGAAGCTACCCACGTGGCCCATGATTGTTCTGCGCTCCCCGAAAGGATGGACAGGACCAAAGGAGGTGGCGGGGCACAAGGTGGAAAACTTCTGGCGTTCGCACCAGGTCCCAGTGCTTGATCCGGTGACGAACGAAACAAGCCTGAAGCTCGTGGAGAGCTGGATGCGCAGTTACAAGCCGGAAGAGCTGTTCGACGCGTCTGGAAGGCTTGTGCCAGAGCTGCAGGAGCTGGCGCCCGTGGGGTCACGCCGCATCAGCGCGAACCCGCACGCCAATGGCGGCTTGTTGCGCAAGCCGCTCGAGATGCCGGACTTTCGCGACTACGCAGTCGATCCGAAGGGACACGCGCAGCGCTATGTTTCGCCAACGGCGACGTTGGCCACATTTCTGCGCGACGTGATGAAGCGAAACATGACGAGCTTTCGCGTTTTTGGGCCGGATGAGACGGCTTCCAACAAGCTGGACGGAATCTATGAGGCTTCCGAAAAGACCTGGATGGCTGAGATCAAACCCGAAGATGCTGACGGAACCGAGATCAGACCTGACGGCAGGGTGATGGAGATGTTGAGTGAGCATACTCTCGAGGGCTGGTTCGAAGGGTATGTACTCACTGGCCGTCACGGATTCTTCTCAACTTATGAATCGTTCGTGCACGTCATCGATTCGATGTTCAACCAGCATGCCAAGTGGCTGGAGAAATCAAAGAATGAGCTTGACTGGCGTGCGCCGGTATCGTCTCTCAACCTGCTGATCACATCGCTGGTGTGGCGCCAGGACCACAACGGCTTCACGCATCAGGATCCGGGCTTTCTGGATGTGGTGACGAACAAGAGCCCCGATGTTGTGCGCATCTATCTTCCTCCGGATGCGAACTGCCTGCTCAGTGTTACAGATCATTGTCTTCGGTCAGTCGATTACTACAACGTAATCGTCGCGGACAAGCAGCCACACCTTGTCTTCCTGAACATGGAAGAAGCCGTGAGGCATTGCGCGAAGGGCATCGGCATCTGGGACTGGGCAAGCACTGACGACGGCGCCGATCCGGACGTCGTGCTGGCATGTGCCGGAGATATAGCTACGATGGAAGCGCTTGCAGCTGCTGCGATTCTGAGGGAGAAGTTTCCCGACCTGAAAGTGCGCTTTGTAAATGTGGTGGATCTGTTCAAGCTGATGCCTGAGATTGAACATCCTCATGGTCTTTCAGATCGCGATTTCGATTCGCTCTTCACGGTGGACAAGCCCGTCATTTTCAACTTCCACAGCTACGCCTCCCTGATTCACAAGCTGAGCTATCGGCGCAGAAATCACGAGAATATCCACGTGCGCGGCTATAAGGAAAAGGGAAACATCGATACGCCTCTGGAGCTCGCCATACTGAATCAGGTAGATCGCTTCAACCTTTGCATGGACGTGATCGATCGCGTTCCGCGACTGCAGGCGACCGGCGCTCACGTGAAAGACTGGCTCAAGGATCAGATCACCGAAAATTTGACCTACGCCTATGCTGAGGGCATTGATCGCGACGAAATCAGCAACTGGACGTGGCCGGAGCGGGGATCCAGATGAAGCTGATCGAGCCCTTCTGCAGGGCGAAGGTCCAGTTGAATGTGTTGAGGAGGATCCTCTCGTAGAGCTCAGGGCAGCTCTGCAGTCCGTAAGAAATCAAACGTGCCGCCCGGGTCGAGGCGGACTCCCGCCATCCGTGTAGAGTGCACGACCTCGTTGTTTGGGTACCACAGCGGAATCGACGGCAGGTCGCGTGCGAGAATCTGCTGCACCTCGACGTAGTCGCGCCGGCGCGCGGATTCATCTGTCTCGGCGTTCGCCTGGGCAAGCAGGAAATCGACCTGCGGGTTGCTATAGCGGCCGCGATTTCCTCCTTTTGGCGGAAAGCTCGAGCTTGCGAACGCATAGCGGAGGAAGTCGGGGTCCTCGTTGGAGCCTATCCAGCGCAGCATGTACATCTGAAACGCACCGCGCGTGACGTCGGAGTAGAACGTCGCGAACTCCGCCGATCGAATCTCCAGTTCGATCCCGGCGGCGCGCATCTGCTGCTGCATCGCCTGCGCGACAAGGCGCGTGGCTTCGTCGGTCGAGGTCTTCAGCGTGAAGCGAAGCCTCACGCCATGCGCATCCGGCTTCAGTCCCGCGGTGTCGAGGAGAGCAATCGCGCGCTGCACGTCATGTGGATACTGCGGCAGCTCGGCATCGCTTGCGGCGGCCCAGTGACCTACTGGCAGCAGCGTGTCCGCGATGCTCGCCTCGCCATGCCACAGAGCAGCGATCAGCTCCTGCCTGTCGATCGCGCATGCGATCGCCTGCCGCACGTGCGGGTCGCGGAGCTTCGGGTCCTGCGTGTTGAAGTTCGCGTACATCACGATTGCGCCCGGCCCGGATTGCACGACGACACTTTTTTCGCGGCGCAGCGCCTGCACCATGTCCGGTGTCAGCACGTTGCTCTCGATGTCGGCAGAGCCCTTGCGCATTTCAAGCGCGGCTGTGATGGTGTCCGGCACCACCTCAAAGCGAACGCGCGTAATCTTCGGCGCACCGGCCCAGTAGTTGAGATTGCGTTCGAGGAGGACGTCCCGGTCCTGCATCTGGCTGACGAAACGGAACGGCCCTGTTCCGACGGGATGCAGACCTTCGTCGCGTCCGGCGCCGTTCTCGACGACGCCGAAGAGGCCGTCGCTCAGGTTGAACAGCAGGCTGGCGTTTGGCTCCTTCGTTTTGACTGTGACGGTGAGCGGGCCTGTGGCCTGCACGCTCGCGAGGTTGCCGAGGTTGGTGGACTTTGCTGTGATCAGCGTGCCGTCGACGATGCTCTTGATCGACCACGCGACATCCTGTGCGGTGAGCGGCTTGCCGTCATGGAAGCGAACCCCGCTGCGGATGTGAAAGATCCAGGTCAGCGGATCGGGCCGCTGCCAGCTTGTTGCAAGCCACGGCTGCAGAGCGAAATGCTCGTCCTTCTTCACGAGCGCGTCGTAGATCAGCGCGCCGACGCGTTCTGACTGCGCGTCCGTTCCTTGCCGCAGGTCGAGGTTGTTTGGTGAGCTCTCGATGAGGAAGCGTAGGGTCTGGGGATCGCTCGCGTTGCGCGGGCTGCACGCGTTGAGGGTCAACAGGCTCAGCGCGAGGAGCGCGATCAGAACGGATCTTGCTCTCACGCGAGCGTCACCTTCCCGAGCACCACGGCGCGCTTGGCTCCCGTCGCGCTCGGCAGATTCCCGGGCAAGCGATGCCATGTGAGCCAGCCGAGCAGCGCAAATGCCGCAGCTTCTTTGGCTGCGGCAGGTATACCGGTCTCGTCGATGGATCGGACGCGCACGCCCGCGGGCTCAAGCTCGTCGCGCAGCCTCTGCATCAGCGTTCCATTGCGCACACCGCCGCCGGCTGCGATGAGCTCCACCTTTGCGTCCGGCGCGAGCCGCTTGAGGTGCGGTTTACAGAAGGTGTTGTAAGCGGAGGCGATCGTCTTCGCGGTTAGCGCAGTCGCTGTTGCGATCACGTCTTCGTTCGTTGCGCCTTCGCGCTCGAACGCCGAGAGGAAGTGGGCCGCGAACGTTTCGCCGAACTCTTCACGCCCGCACGATTTCGGCGGCGGGGCAGAGAAGAAGCGCGCGCGCAGTTGTTTCGTGAGGACTTGCTCAAGCACGCGCCCGCGAGCTGCTGTGGCGCCGTTGCGGTCGAAGGCGCGACCGAAGAGCCGCTCCATGCAGGCGTCGATCACCATGTTGGCGGGACCGGTGTCGAACGCCAGGACATCCTCGGCGCGGCAGGCCGCCGGCAGGACCGTCATGTTCGCGATGCCGCCGAGGTTGAGAAGGACACGGCTCCTCTTGAGATCGCGAAAGACGCAGAAGTCGAACATTGGCACGAGCGGAGCGGCCTGTCCGCCGGCGGCCATGTCAGCGGGGCGGAAGTCGCTTACGACGGGAACGCGCAGCCGCTCTGCGATCACCGAAGCCTCGCCTGTCTGCCACGTGCACCGCACCGGCCTGCCAAGGTACGGAGCGGCCACGCCCTGGTGATAGATCGTCTGACCATGGCACGCGATCAGTTGCGGCTTCGTTTGTGTGTCGCGCACGGCTGCTTCGATCGCGTCGGCGTAGAACTCACCCAGCCGCCAGTTGAGGCGCGAAAGCTCCGGGGTGCTCGTGCTCTTTGCGTTCTGCGCGTTCATTGCCGTAAGCACGGCTTTGCGCAGCTTTGATGGGTAAGCCATCGCGCGATGGGCGAGTACCTTCACTCGCGGCACATCATCTGCGCTGGGAGATACGCGGCAGAGTGCAACATCAACACCGTCGGCCGAGGTGCCGCTCATCACACCGGCGACGATCATTGCTCTTGGTTTCTCAGGCCTCACGCTGCGCCGCCTTTCAGCTCACGTTGCAGTTCGGCGAGAATCTGCAGCGCATCGCGAGGGGTGAGGCCATCGACATCGAGCGCCTCCACGCGATCGACGATGCGTTGCGACAGCGGTGTGAACATCGTCATCTGCATTGCGGGCAGCCGCTGCTCCTTCGGTACGGATTCGCGCACCTGCTGGCTCTCCGCGCGTTCGTGGACGCGCAGCACCTCACGTGCGCGGTCGACCACAGCCTGCGGCAGGCCGGCGAGGCGCGCGACTTCGATGCCATAACTTTTGTTCGCTGCACCGGCCTCCACGGCGTGCAGAAAGACAATTCCAGTCGCGTTCTCGCGGGCCGTGACGCGTGCATTCTGCATGCGCGCCAGGCGTTCACTGAGCAGCGTCAGCTCGTGATAGTGCGTCGCGAAGAGCGTGCGTGCGCCAATGCGATCGTGCAGATGCTCCACGGCGGCCCAGGCGAGTGAGAGGCCGTCGTACGTTGCGGTTCCGCGGCCCATCTCATCGAGCAGCACCAGCGAACGCGCGGTCGCGGTGTTGAGAATGGCGGCGGTCTCGGTCATCTCGACCATGAAGGTCGAGCGGCCGCGGGCGACGTTGTCGCTGGCGCCGATGCGCGTGTAGACACGATCGACCAGGCCGATGCGCATGCGCTCGGCGGGAACGAACGAGCCGCACTGCGCGAGGATGGTGAGCAGCGCGGCCTGGCGCAGATACGTGCTCTTGCCGCCCATGTTTGGTCCGGTAATGAGCAGCAGCGAAGGGCCCGCGCCTTCGTTTGCGGACTCAAGATGGAGTGAGTTTGGAACGAAGCGGCCGGCGCCGGATTCTTCGAGCCTGCGCTCGACAACCGGGTGGCGTCCTGCGATGACCTCCAGCACGCCGCCGGCCTCGACCTGCGGACGCACCCATCCGCGCAGCGCGGCGATGTGCGCGAAGCACGCGAGCAGATCGATCTCGGCGATGTATCGTGCGCTCTCGCGCACGCGCGCCGCGGCTGCGAGCAACTGTCGCCGCAACTCCGCGAAGATTCTGCGCTCGATCTCACTAGAACGCTCCTGCGCGGTGAGGATCTTGGTCTCGAGTTCTTTCAGCTCCGGCGTTGTGAAGCGCTCGGCGTTCACCAGCGTCTGCTTGCGCTCGTAGTCCGACGGCACCGCTTTCGTGTTCGCACGAGTGACCTCGATGTAATAACCGAAGACGGAGTTGAACCGGACCTTCAGGGAGGCGATGCCGGTGCGCGCTCGCTCGCGCTCCTCGATGGCAGCAATCATCTGGCGGCCGTTCTGGGATAAGCCGCGCAGCTCGTCGAGCTCTGCGTCGACACCTGCGCGTACGGCTCCGCCGTCGCTCAGCGACAGCGGAGATTCCTCCACGAGTGTGCGCGCGATGAGCTCGTGCAGGTCGTCGAGCGAGTCGAGCCCGCGTGCAAGGTCTGCCCAGCGCGAGGCATCGGCGGCAAACTCCGCGGCTGCAGCGCGCAATCCGGGCAGTCTGGCGATGGTGGT
>DASYBN010000448.1:0-9064 GCA_036500785.1 Acidobacteriaceae bacterium | reverse complement strand
GAGGCGCTGCGCAGCCAGTATTCGCTGGTGTATGTGCCGGCGGACTTCAAGCAGGATGGCAGCTTCCGGACGATTTATCTGCAGGCTCTGGACTCGCGGTATAGCGTGCGAGCGAAGAAGGGGTACTTTGCCCCGAACCCGCCGCGGTAGAGCAGACAGTAGAGGGTAGAGAGTAGACGCGGCAGGCGGAACTTTCTGGTGGGATTGGCGTCTGAAGAGGGATGAGAGTTCTGCGTCCTCTCGCTTTGCCTGCTCTTGCTGCCCTGGTTGTTGTGCTGCCGATGCGGGCGCAGGATGCGCCTGCGGCCGGTGACCCTCCGGGGGTGGCGGAGGCTCTGGCGGGGTTGAGCTCGCAGCGCGCGGATGCGACGGCGATTACGTTCGACCGGCAGATGCTGGATACGCTGCTGAGCGGCAATCGCATTGCCGGGTTCAACAGCGTTACGTTTCAGCACTATCAGTATCCTGAGCCGGCGTTTTACATTCCGGAAGAGATGCATGCGCTCGAAGAGGCGTACCGGGCAGCGGGGTGGAAGCACCTGGTGGATGCGGGGACCGATCCGCGCGAGATGACCAGCCCGACGAAGCCCGAAGCCGACCTGTGGTTTCACTGGCAGGGCGGGGACATCGATCATATGACGGTTGTGATCCGCGGGCGGCGCGACATGAATGTGATTCATGTGTCGGGGCTGTTCCGGCCGATGGATATCGTGAAGCTCAGCGGACACCTGGGGATCCCGAAGGTGGATCCGGGTGCGGTGATGGTGCCGGCGCCGCCGGGGCGGTAGATAGCTGTTTCACAGCGAACGTACAATGGCCGGATGCAAATTGATGAGATTATGGGCGCGGTTCGCGCTGCGGAGCCGCGTCTGCGCGCGCGGCTGCGGGAGCTGGTGGAGATTGAGTCTCCGAGTGAAGACCGCGAGGCGGTGAACCGGGCGGCGGACTGCGTGGTCGGGTGGGCGCGCGAGCTGGGCGCGGAGGTGACGCGGCATCCGGGCGGAAGCTTCGGCGATGTGGTGGAGCTGCGCTTTGGTGCAGGTGCGAGCGGCAAGCCGGCGCTGGTGCTGGGGCATCTCGACACGGTTTACGCGATGGGGACGCTGGCGAAGATGCCGTTCCGCGAGGTGGAAGCGGAAGATGGCGTGCGGATTCTGGGGCCGGGCGTGGTGGATATGAAGGCCGGTGTGGTGATGACGCTGGAGGCGGTCGCCGCGCTGCAAAAAGTGGGCGCGTTGGCGCGGCCGGTGACGGTGCTGCTGAATCCGGATGAGGAGGTGGGGAGCGAGGTTTCGCGGGCGCATACGGAGCGGCTGGCGTTGGAATCGGCGGCGGTGTTTGTGGCGGAGCCGGCGCAGGGGATCGCGTACAAGACGGCGCGCAAGGGCGTGGGGCTGTTTGAGCTGACGGTGAAGGGCGTGGCGGCGCATGCGGGGGTCGATTTTGGGAGTGGGCACTCGGCGGTGCTGGAGATGGCGCGGCTGGTGGAGGAGATTGCGGGCTGGACCGATCTGAGTCGCGGACGCACGGTGAACGTTGGGGTGATCGCGGGAGGGACGCGGTCGAATGTGATTGCTGCAGAGTGCCGCGCGGAGGTGGATGTGCGCGTGGTGACGATGGAGGATGCGGCGCGTGTGGAGGAGATGTTTCGCGGGCTGAGGACGCGCGATGCTGGCTGCACGCTGCGCCTGGACGGCGGGATCAATCGGCCGCCGATGGAGCGAAGCGCGGGGACGGTTGCATTGTTTGAGAGAGCGAAGGCACTGGCGGCGGAGATGGGATTTGCGCTCGAAGAGGCGGCGACCGGCGGCGGGTCGGATGGGAACTTTACGGCGGCGCTGGGGGTGCCGACGCTGGATGGGATGGGAGCGGTGGGCGGTGGCGCGCACTCGCCGGGCGAGTATGTTGTGGCGGGGCGGTTGGTGGAGAGGACGGTGTTGCTGGCGGGGATGTTGGGGAGTGGGTGAGTAGTGAATAGTGAGTAGTGAATAGTGAATAAGGCAACGGCAAAGGCAAAGGCAAATACGGGGATCCTTCGACTTCGCGTCACGTTGTGACGCTTCGCTCAGGATGACACCCGTTCTGGTGCCGGTCGATGGGTGGCGCTCAGGATGACAGCGGTGTTGGTGCCGGTTCCTTGGGTGGCGCTCAGCGCTCACAGCAGTTTTGGGTGCCGTCGGTGGGTGGTGCTCAGGGATGACAGCGTTGCGGGTCGTTAGGGTGGCGGCGTGACGAGTGGTGGTGCGTTTGTTAGAGATGTGCCTGGGCTTCGCGCAGGAGGCGCACGGTTGCGGCGAGTGGAAGGCCCATGACGTTGAAGTAGTCGCCTTCGATGCGGGGGATCCAGCGGGCGGCGTAGCCCTGGATGCCGTAGGCGCCGGCCTTGTCGTAGGGCTCGGTGGTGTCGAGATAGTGATTGAGGGCCGGTTCGTCGATTGCGCTGAATGTGACGGCGGTCGTTTCGAGATGCGTGCGCTGCGTGTGCGGTGAGAGCAGCGCGATGCCGGTGTGAACGTGATGGGTGCGGCCGGAGAGCGCGCGCAGCATGCGTTCGGCGTCGGCGCGGGCGTCAATGAGACTGGAGGGCTTTTCGAAGGCATGGCCGTCGAGCTCCACGGTGGTGTCGGCGCCGAGCACGAATGCTTCCGGGTGAAGGCGATGAATGGTTGTGGCTTTTTCGAGTGCGAGACGCTGTACGTATGCCGCGGGAGCTTCGCCAGCGCGGCGGGCTTCGTTGATGTGCGCGGGGAGGACGTCGAACTGCAGGCCGATTTGCGTGAGTAGTTCGCGGCGGCGGGGTGAGGCGGAGGCGAGGATGAGCCGGGGCGACGCAGACACTAGCCGAGCGCCTCAACGGTGAGGGTGGTTTCGAGGACGTGGGCGGTGTGGGGTTGGAGGTGGAGGGTGTTGTCGGCGACGTTGGCGGATTCGATGCAGAGCATCTGGCGCCAGGCGTCGTCGGACATGTCGGCGAGGCTGGCGTTGGCCCACGGATTCCAGACGACGGTGGTGTTGGAGTTCGATTTCGTGACGGTGATGCGGCGATGGAGGACGGGGTCGTCGACGACGACGGGTGAGGTGGTGTTGAGGTAGGGGCGGTCGGTGGGGCCGGTGAGTGTGAGTATGGGTTCCGTCTGGATTTTGCGGATGAAGTTGTCGGTCTTGTCGATGAACTCGGTTTCGAAGAGGCCGTGAATGCGGGCCTGCTCGACGTCGCCGACGCGGAGGTAGGTGTGGAGCGCCTCTTCGATGGCCAGTGGCGCGGCGCCGTCGTTGGCGATCGATAGACGCAGGCGAAGTTCGCGGCCGAAGGTGATCTGGTAGGCGACGAGGAAGTGGTCGAAGCCGAGGGAGCGGCTGAGGTCGGTGGGCTCGAGAGTGAGCGAGAGGTGGACTTCATCGGCAGCATAGGCGCCGAAGTCGAGCTTCCAGGGTTGGGTGCGGGCGAAGCCGTGGGAAGGGCCGTCGGTGCGTGAGTCTTCGGGTGTTGCGGTGCGCGACCCGAACCAGGGGAAGATGAGGGGGATGCCGCCGCGGATGACCTTGTCGGGAGCGAAGGCGGATTTTTCGGAGAGGAAGAGGACGGGCTGTTGCTGGTCCGCGGGCTGCCAGGCGGTGATGTGCGCGCCGTGCAGGTAGAGTTCGCCGGTGCAGGCCGGGGTGCAGATGCGTGCGCGGGTGAGGCCGCTGTGTTCGTCGAAGGAGAGAACGCCTGGAATGGCGAAGGATGCATTGAGGGAATCGATGGTTTGCATGAATGATGCGAAAGGCGAACGCAGCTCCTGATTGCATCTTAGGTCATCAGGCGATTTGGAGTTGCGATGGTCAAGGCTGTGCTGTGCGATATCGACGGAACACTGGTGGACAGCAACTGGCTGCATGCGGAGGCGTGGCAGCGTGCGTTCGCAGAGATGGGGATTGAACTGGACCGCGAGACGGTGCGAAAGCAGATTGGAAAAGGCGGCGATGAGCTGATTCCGGTGTTTGTGCCGTGGTGGAAGCGCGAGGCCGTCGAAGAGCCGCTGAAGCGATATCGCGAGTTTGTTTTTCGCACGGAGTTTTTGGGGCGCGTGAAGGCGTTGCCAGAGGTGCGGGAGTTTGCGGAGGAGTTGAAGCGGCGCGGGATTAAGGTAGCGCTGGCGAGCTCGTCGAAGAAGAAGGATCTGGAGGACTACAAGCGCATCATGCGGGTCGAAGACCTGGTGGATGAGGCGACTTCGGCGGATGATGTGGAGCGCGCGAAACCGCATCCGGATATTTTTTCGGCGGCGTTGAAGCGGCTGGGACTGAAGGCGAAGGAGTGCATTGCGCTGGGGGATACGCCGTACGATGCGGAGGCTGCGGGCAAGGCGGGACTGCGCACGATTGGTGTGGAGACGGGTGGGTGGACGCACGAGGAGCTGATGGAGGCGGGGTGTGTCGACGTGTATCGGAGTGTGGCGGAGTTGTTGGGGAGGATCGAGGAGAGCGCGATTGTGAGGGAAGGGTTGCGCGGCTAAGGCTGCGGGGTGAGGTGGAGTTCGCTGACGTTGCGCTGGCCGGTAGGGCAGATTTGCAGTAGAGGGCAGTCGGGGCAGCGGGGGTTGTCGAAGGTGCAGAGGGTTTGGGCGTGGAGCTTGATGAGGGCGTGGTGCTCGTCGAGCATGACGGCGTCCCAGGTTTCGGGGACGAGCCGCATGAGACGTTCTTCGGTGGTGGCTGCGTCGGCGCGCGGGACGACGCAGAGGCGCTGCACGACGCGGAGGTGGTTGGCATCGATGGAAAGCGCGCGGCGGCGCAGGTTGGAGAAGTTGACGATGGCGGCGGAGACCTGCGGGCCGACGCCTTCGAACTGCTCGAGCCAGGCGCGGATCTTGTCGGTGCGGTAGCGGGCGAGGAAGTCGAGCGAGAGGGCGCCGGTGCGGGCCGTGATCTGCTCGAGCCCGGCTTTGAGGCGCGGGGCTTTTTGCTCGGGGAAGGTAACGATAGCGATGGCACGTTCGATGTCAGCGACGGAGGCATCGCGGACGGGCTCCCAGGATTTGCCGTCGGCCGCGGGGCCAGCGCCGGGGAAGGCACGCTCCAGATCACGCATGACCTGCAGGGATTGTGCGGTCTTGGTGCGCGACGAGAGCAGCGAGTAGATGAACTGCGTGAGGGGGTCCCACGGCGTGCGCGCGGGCGGCTGGCCGTAGTGCTTCAGCAGGAGGCGGTGGATGTGCGGGAGCTTGTCGGCCTGCTCGGGTGTGAGCGGGCGACGAGAGGATTCGGGGTCGGCGGGCTGATCGGGGTCGCGAAAGAGTTCGGTTGTGCTCACGATGGGCGTGCGCGCGGGGGGCGCTGAAGCTATTGTGCGCCCGCTATGCGTTCTTGAGCTCTCCGACGAGTGCGCCGATGGGGTTGCCGATGGTCTTCTTGGCGATCTCCATGACGGGCGCGCCGCGCTTGTACATGATGTAGGCGGCGACGGCTCCGGCGGCGACACTTCCCCAGATGATGAATTTGCGCATGAAAGTTCCTCCTGTGGAGGTGAGATGCGTGGAATCGCGGCTCAGTCCATGGGCTGCGAGGGTTGCGTGTTCGTGCCAGGCTGCGCGCCAAGCCGACCTCAGGGGCTGAAGCCCAGTTGATACCGAGACGGGTACGGCACGGCTAAAGCCGTGCCCTTAACGAAAACGGAATCGAGGCGGCCAGAACGGACCTGCGCGGATCGGAGCTTCCTTAGAGATTCCGCGTTGTGCCGAGTTGGTGGCCGTCGGTGGAGGCGAGGCCCCACGCCATGCGCGGGGTGTTGTGGGCGAGGCCGATCGAGCCGTCGGGGCCGAGGAGGATGATGCCGCCGTGGCCGCCGAGGCGGGTGAAGAGGTAGTCGATGGCGGCGGTGGCGGCTTGTTGAGGCGTGCTGCCGGCGCCGACGCGGTCGACGGCCCATTTGCCAAGGACGAGCTTCATGATGGGCTCGCCCCAGCCGGTGAGAGAGACGGCCGCGGAGGTGTTGTCGGCGTAGCAGCCGCAGCCGATGAGGGACGAGTCGCCGACGCGGCCGGGGGCTTTCGAGAGCGTGCCTCCGGTGGAGGTGCCGGCGGCAAGGTTGCCGTGGATGTCGAGCGCGACGGCGCCGACGGTGTCGTGGGAGTGGAGCGTGGGGTCTTCGATGCGGAGCTCGTCGGGGAGAGCGTGCTCGACCTCGCGGTCGAGTGCGGTTTGGGCGAGGGCGGGGTCGGTGGCTTGAGCGTCGAGGTGGTCCGGGGGAAATACGGGGGTCTCTCCGCTCGCTTCGCTCGGTCGAGATGACAGATTTTGGGATGGGGTGAATTCGGCGTTGCCGCTGAAGGTGGTGTCGGGATGACCGGCGAGCTGGGCCTGCTGGAAGCGCATGAGGCGGTCGCGCTCGCGGGGGACGATGAGCTCGGTGTTGTCGACGAGGCGCATGCCGTGCTGGGTGGCGAAGCGCTCGGCGCCGGTGCCGACGAAGTAGACGTGCGGGGATTTGTCGAGGACGAGGCGCGCGGCCTGGATGGGGTTGCGGAGGCGCTCGACGCAGGCGACGCCGCCGGCGCGGAGGGTGGCGCCGTCCATGGTGAGGGCGTCGAGCTGGACGCGGCCGTCGCGGGTGAGGAAGGAGCCGCGGCCGGCGTCGAAGGTGTCGTCGTCCTCCATGACGGTGATGGCGGCCTCGATGGCGTCGAGCGCGGAGCCGTTCTTCGAGAGCACGGCCCAGCCGGCGGTGAGTGCGGCGGCGATGCCGCGCTCGTGGGGGGCGATGGCGTCGTCGGGCATGGCCCAGGCGCCGCCGTGGATGAGGAGGATGGGTTGACGGGGGACGGGCATGCGACCTCAGGCTACACGAACTTCGTGTACACTGGCTTCGTGAAGAATGTCACCCTCACTGCCGATGAAGAGCTTATCAACCGCGCACGGCATGTGGCTCGTTCGCAGCATAAGACGCTGAATGTGGCGTTTCGCGAGTGGCTGCGCGAGTATGTCGATCGTGAGAGTGATACCGGTGATTATGACGCGCTGATGGCGAGACTGTCCTATGCGCAGTCAACCGGGCCGTACACGCGAGATGAGATGAATGAGCGGTAGGTACTTCCTGGATACGAACGTGCTGGCCTACTGCTTTGATGTTCGTGCACCGCAGAAGCGAGCTCGTGCGAATCAACTGGTTCGCGAGGGGTTGGAACGGCGCACGGCGGTGATCAGCTATCAGATTGTGCAGGAGTTCATCAACGTCGCACGGCGCAAGTTTGAGCCGAAGCTGGAATTTGATGACATTCGGCAGTATGCGAGGAGCGTCTTGATGCCGCTGCTTGGGGTGAGCTCTTCGATGGCTTTGACGCACCGTGCCCTGGACATTGCGGAGAGATACAGGTTCCCGTGGTACGACAGTCTCATGATTGCTGCAGCTCTCGCGGCACAGTGCGAGGTGCTCTATAGCGAAGACTGGCAGCATGGACAACGGATCGAAGGGCTTCAGATTGTGAATCCGTTTCTGTGAGTACGCTGGTTCGGCATCTGAGAGTGTAGTGGAGGGTGCCTGGCGAATGCCTTCGAGCGTGATTCTCGCGATGCAGTATGAGCCGATGCGAGAGGAGCTGGTGATTGTCTTTCGCGAGGGCCGCGGGACGTATCGGTACTTCGATGTTGCGGTGGAGGAGTGGCGGGAGTTTCTCGAGGCGGAGTCGAAAGGGACGTATCTGAACTGCGTATTCAAAGCGAAAGAACATCTGTACAAGAGGACGGATGAGGTGGTGCGGTCGTCGGGGCGAAGGCTCGGGGATACGCCGCTGGAGTGGGGTGAGGCGTGGGCTCTGCGGAAGAAAGGCGTGCGGGGTGTCGAGGCTGAGGGCGTGAAGGGGAAGGCTACGGCGTAGCTCAGTGTGAACCGCGCCGGCGCCGACGAGCGTCGGCCTATCTGCGCGGCAATGCGATTACAGTACTCCGCATGCAACCCTTCGTCGTTCTGCGCGTTCTAGCGATCACCGTCTTCGGTATCTCATTAGCAGCCTGCAAACGCAAACAAGCTATGGAACCCATTGGCACGCTTTCGAACGTGAGTGCGCGGCCGACTGCGTCGGAGTGGTTCGGGGGGCGGTGGCTGAAGATGTCATCAGAGGAGAAGGATCTCTACGTATCGGCGTACATCACTGGCACAGTGACCGGCCAGCACGATCTCTGCATCGCTCAGGATCGTCGGATTGGCGAATTCATGGACGCCCATAAGCTGAAGCATCTGCTCTTTCCAGAGGACTGTGAACAGCTGATCAGCAACTATTCATACTTTGTCCCCAACTACAGCAGGACCCGGAAATCGAGGCCATCCGCCTATGCGAAGGTGCTCGATGATTTTTACCGCCATCCTGAGTGCCGAATGGTCCCATACTTCATACTGCTGGAGCATCTGAACGACAAGGAGTTTGTCGACGGAGATACCCTGTTCCACGACGTTCGCGCGGGCAAGGTGGATCTGGGGTTTCTGGAGATTGACGGCGTGGAAAACTGTTATGGTGCTGAGCGGAGTCCTCGCTGAACTAAAACTGGCTACGGAGTGGCGACGCCGGCGAGTTTGCGGCGCTGGGTTTCGACGTAGGTGTAGCGGATGCGGTGGATGACGGTGATGGTGGAGAAGACGGCGAGGACCCAGAGGGCTGCGGGCATGGCGTCCCAGCGTTCGAAGAGGGCGCCGAGGATGATGAGGACGATGCGCTCGGGCCGCTCCATGAAGCCAACCTTGCAGGAGCCGATGAGGGCTTCGGCGCGGGCGCGGGTGTAGCTGACCATGAGCGACGCGGTCATGACGAAGGCGACGAGGAAGACGTAGAAGTAGCGGTTGCCGCGGGCGTAGAAGACGAGCAGGCCGAAGAAGAGGGCGACGTCGGAGTAGCGATCGAGGACGGAGTCGAAGAAGGCGCCGAAGACGGAGACCTGATTCGTCTGGCGCGCGACGCGGCCGTCGACCATGTCGAAGAGGCCGGCGCCGATGATGACCAGGCCAGCGTAGAGGAACATGCGGACGTAGTTGTCGGCGCGCGCGTAGCCGAAGAAGAACGCCGCGACCACGTTGATGAGCAAGCCGATGAAG
>DASYBN010000447.1:0-6422 GCA_036500785.1 Acidobacteriaceae bacterium | reverse complement strand
CTGGGCCGCCCCATCACCGCAGGCGGCTTCGTCGACAACGGCCCCATCATCTTCAAAGACATCACCGCCCAGGCCGGTCTTGGCAACTGGCGTCACACCATGGGCACTCCCGCCAAGAAGTTCATCGTCGAAACCAACGGTTCCGGCGTCGCCCTCCTCGACTACGACAATGACGGCTGGCTCGACATCTACCTCGTCAACGGCTCGACGTATGACGCAATGAGCGGCAAGACCACGCCGCCGCACGCCGCCCTCTTCCACAACAACCACGACGGCACCTTCACCGACGTAACCGAGAAGGCCGGCGTGGCGAACGACCGCTGGGGCATCGGCGCAGTTGTCGGCGACTTCGACAACGACGGGTGGCCCGACATCTATGTCACAAACTTTGGCAAGAACCGGCTGTACCGTAACAACCACGATGGCACCTTCACGGACGTCGCCGAGAAGGCCGGTGTGACGCTGGGTAACTGGTCCACCGGGGCCACCTGGGGCGACTATGACGGCGATGGATTCCTGGATCTGTTCGTGCCTGGTTACGTACATTACGACATGGACAATCAGCCGAAGGCGTTCAGCTTCTGCCAGTTTCGAGGCGTGAAGGTGATGTGCGGCCCGCGCGGGCTGCACGGCGAGCCCGACCATCTCTTCCACAACAACGGTGACGGCACCTTTACGGATGTCAGCCAACATGCCGGGGTCTCCGACCCGAGCCGCTACTACGGCCTCGCTTCGCTCTTCGTCGATGTCAACGGCGATGGCAAGGTCGACCTGTTGGTGGCCGATGACTCTACACCCAACTACCTGTACATCAACAAGGGGGACGGAACCTTCGAGGACGACAGCTTTTCCAGCGGTTACGCACTCAACGACAGCGGCCGCGAGACCGCTTCGATGGGAATCGCCGCCGGCGATCTGACACATAAGGGAACGATCGATCTCTTCAACACCACCTTCTCCGACGATTACAAGCCGCTTTATCGCAACGACGGCTCCGGCAACTTCACCGACACCTCGTATCAGGATGGCATCGCGGAGTCGACCGTTCCGTTTCTCGGCTGGGGTACGGCATTCTTCGATTACGACAATGATGGCTGGCTCGACCTGATGGAGGTCAACGGCCATGTTTATCCCGGTGTGGACAAGCAGAACTGGGGCACCACATGGGCGCAGCGTCCACTCCTCTTTCACAGCGAGAACGGCAAGCTGAAGCTGGTTCCCGCGGTCGAAGGCACCGGCCTTGCTGAGCTCTCCACCGCACGCGGCATGGCTTACGGCGATCTCTTCAATGACGGTCACATTGATGTCGTTATTAATAATCTCGACGGCACTCCCTCGCTGCTGCGCAACGTCGTCGATAACGGCAATCATTGGATTGCGTTCAAGCTGATTGGCGCGCCCAGTCCTGGTCCTGGAAAACGCGGAAGCCCGCGCGACGCGGTCGGCGCCTGCGTGCTGCTCACCGCAAACGGATTCACGCAGCGTGCGGATGTGCTCGCCGGCGGCAGCTTCGCATCCAGCTCCGATCAACGTCCGCACTTTGGACTTGGGAAGTCGACGAAGATCGAGCAGCTTGTGGTCCGCTGGCCCAGCGGCCGCACTGAAACCATCGCGCCGCCCACGGAGGTGGACCGCTTCTATGTGATCACGGAAGGAAAGGGAATCGCGCCGCAGAAGTAGGCGCCCGATCGGACCGACCCGGGAGAGCGTCCTCTACCAGAATTGCGAAGCTACGATGTGCGGTGGCCCCGGATGCCCGTCGATCACGCTGGTTTGAAGAACCACCTCAACGTTGCCGTGCTTCCAGCCTTTGGGCGCCAGCTTGTTCATGTCATCGATTGCCCGCTCGCTGGTCACGAACTCGCTGGCCGTGGCCGTGCCCGTCTGCCCTATGCCCGCCACGACGATCACCGGCTGTTCAATCAATGGATCGAAATATTTCGCTACGATCGCGTAATCGACTGGCATTTTGCTATAGGGGACGCTGAAGTCCACCTGCCATCGATGCGATGGGTTCTGCGAGTCCTCAATCGTGCCGATCGCGTCATTAGGGCTGTCCACGAAGCGATAGCGCAGGTGTTCAGTCAGCCGCATGGTCCAGCGGTTGTCAAGGCCGGCGAACAGCAGTACGGGCCCCTTTCGCAGATCGTCGAAGCTCGCCGCGCCCGCGCCAACCGCCGTATAGCTCTTCTCATGCCGGATCATGTATTCCGTAATGCTGAAGAGGCTGATGACATCGCTGACCGTGACCTGGTCGTAGTCGTTCATGAGCCGCAGCACATCCTCAGACGGATTAAGCACCGTGCCCTGCGCGGCGCGAAGAGCATTCCCGGTGGACCCAATCGTATGGTCGCCGATCACGACGAAAACCGGGGTATCTCCACCGGAGAGTGGCGCCCAGAAATCGCGCATGGCGCGTTCTCTCTGCGAAGCAATAGTGCCGCTAACCCTCGTCGCCGCATAGGTAAGCAGAGCTCCAACACAGAGAGCAATCGCTACGTACCACCACCGAATGGAGCGGGTGAAGGATGCCGGTTCTGCTGCAGCAGGAGAATCTTGCGAAGGATGCGCCTGCACCTCGGCTGAATCGGTCTCCTCGTTTGAAACCGTGCCGGGAAGCTCGGCCGCCGGAGACGCCCAGACGGGCTGTGGCCGCGAAAAGTGCGGCACATAGCTGCCCGTAGGAATATCGATCCGGATTTCGCTCGCGTGTCCAGGCTCCTGGTAGTACTGCGCGATCCGTTTGCGCACCTCGGCCGCCGTTACCCGAACCACCGGATCCGTATTCGTGTCATAGTCCGGGGCGCGGCGGAACACGTCGATGCCAACCAGGCGCTCCTTCAGTTCCGCGCTGCGGCCGGCCAGCGTCTGTTCCACCAGATATTTCAGAAGGACGGGATATCGATGACTGTGACGGAAGTGATGGCTCTCCAGCAACCTGGCAAGCTGTTGTTCGATGTCCCCTGGAGCGATGTCCAAGGTCATCGGCTCCAGATCCGGAATCGTGATCGTTCTTCCCATACCTTCGCAACAGCCGGAGCCCTGCTCGATTGCCACGGTGAACCATATCAGAAATCAGCCTGCCGTGCTCGCCGGGGGAACCGAACGTATCATACGGTCGTCCCGGGACCTTAATACGTCCCCGAAAATGCCTGATTTCCGAGGATTTTTGCCAGATACAACGATGTACCAGAGTTGATTCGGTATCAGCCTTGTATGCGGGGTAATAGCTGCCTAGAATCCCCGAGAACTTTAGACATCAGTTTGTCTCGCCTTGAAAGATCGCGGCTCTGCCCTGCAGACGGTACTGCACGCAGTAGATGCCATGGGGTTACCCCAATCTCGCGGCGAGCAATAGCGGTATTAGCACCTTTTGGAGGAAGCCTTATGACGTGGAGAAGCGCCCCCCACAGCTTTAGCGTTCGCACTCAGCCCACCCATCCATTCAATTTTTTCAAATCCGCTCTTTGGCCCAACTGGCCGATGAAGGCGGTGTTCGCCGTGGCATTCGCGGTTCTTGCGTTAGCCTTCGGCACCGCTGTCCACGCGCAGAACCAGGGCGAGATCAACGGAACGGTCACCGATTCCACTGGCGCCGTCATTCCCAAGGCCACGGTTACCGTCGTTGAGACGAGCACCGGTGAGAAACACACGGCGCAGACCAACTCTGATGGCTTCTTCGATTTCACCGGACTGGTGAACGGAAAGTACGACCTCACTGCCCAGATGCAGGGCTTTGCTAGTTACAAGAAGAACAACATCATTCTGAACATCGCGCAGATTCTGCGCGAGGACGTTCCGCTGAGGGCCGGCTCCGAAGGCACGACGGTAACCGTCGAGGCCAACGCGCTGCAGGTGCAGAGTGAATCGAATGAGATGAGCACCCTGATCACCGGACAGCAGATGGTGCAGCTGGCGACCAACGGCCGCAACATGGTCTCGCTGGCCACGATGGGTACCGGCGTCTCGAGCACCGTTCCATCGTTCAACGGCGTCACGGCGCAGGGCAGCAGCTTCAATATCAGCTTCAACGGTATGCGCCCTGACCACAACAACTGGCTGATCAATGGCGGTGAGGTGTACGACCGCGGTTCGGGCGGAAAGCTTGACGTCATGCCCGCTCCCGACATGCTCTCCGAGTTTCAGGTTCTGTCCAGCAACTACCCGCCGGACTACGGTATCTCCTCCGGTGGCACGGTCACGATGGTGCTGAAGCAAGGCACCAAGAGCTTCCACGGCGGCGCCTGGGAGTTCGTCCGCAACGACATCTTCAATGCTTACCCATACTTCTCGAAAGTATCAACTCCAGTTACGCCTAAGCCAGAGCTTCGCCTGAACATCTTTGGCGGATATGTCGGCGGCCCAGTATGGATTCCGCACGTCTACAACACTCACAAGGACAAGACGTTCTTCTTCTGGGGTGAGGAGTGGCGGCGCTACATTCAAGGCGCGAACCCGAGCCTCGAGAACACGATGCCTGCAGCCGACTTCCCGGTCGCGGGACAGGACCTAGCCTACGTGCCGACTGCCGCCCAGGTCCAACAGCAGGCCGGTCTGAATCCCAACAGCCCCCCGATCGTTTGTCCAGCCGGGACCACGACGTCGACCACGTATATCTGCGTTCCGCAGACCTCCGACCCGGCGAAGCTGGCGATCTATACGGCCGATGGTCTTACCGCGGGCGCGCCCTTCCCGAACAATACAATTCCCGCCAACCTGATCGACCCCAACGTCGTGCTCTTCCTCGGAACGGGAGCCATCCCGAAGCCGAACGCCGGGTCCGACAGCCCGCAGGACCAGTACATCGCCTCTCCGAAACAGCCGACGTACGTTCGTGAGGACGTGGTCCGCGTCGACCACATCTTCTCCGACAAGTTCCACCTGCTCGGCAGCTGGATCCACGACAGCATGTCCCAGACGATCATCCCCACGATGTGGAGCGGCGACAGCTACGCCACCGTCGGCGATGTCTTCGACAATCCATCCTGGGCGGCGGTCATCAAGCTGACCCAGACTCTCTCGCCGACGCTGCTGAACGAGACGGCCCTCAACGTCAACGGCAACACCATCAGCGTAAGTCCCTACGGAATCTATCAGCAGCCTTCCGGATGGTCCGCCACCAGCTTCTTCCCTGGCAACAATCTCGATAATCGCTTGCCGCAGGTCGGTTTCAGCGGCGGCCCGCTCGGCACCACCTATACGGTCATCTACTGGCCGTGGCACAACTCGTTCCTTGATTACCAGTTCCGCGATGACGTCTCGAAGATCGTCGGCAAACACGCCCTGAAGTTCGGGTTCTCCTACATGCGTATGGACAAGAACCAGCAGCTGCAGGCGGACACCGAGGGTGACTACGGCTTCAATGGATCAAACTTCTCGCACAACTCCTATGGGAACTTCCTGCTTGGGTTTGCCAGCAGCTACGCCCAGCTGCAGACTCAACGCACCGGCCACTACGTCAACAACACCTACTCCTTCTACGCCGATGACAATTGGCACGCTACACCGCGCTTGACCCTGATGCTGGGTCTTCGCTACGACGCTATGCCGCATGTCTTTGACAAGTTCAACCAGCTTGCCAACTTCAATCCTGCGGCTTACAACGCAGCAGACGCCCAGAGCCCGGATCCTTCAACCGGTACGCTCGACCCAACCGGCCCCGGATTCCAGACCGTCAACGGTGAGCCGTTCTATCTCAATGGCATCCAGATTGCCGGCCAGAATGGTGTTCCCCGCGGATTCGTCAACAACGATTACCAGACCATCCAGCCGCGCGTCGGCTTTGCTTACGATCTGTTCGGGACCGGCAGGGATGTACTTCGCGGCGGTGCGGGCATCTTCTATGAGCGCGTTCAGGGCAACGACGTCTACAACATCAACACCACCCCGCCGTTCTCATACGACCCAAGCGCGAACAACGTGTACTTCTCCGATCCAAACACAAGCAACCAGAGCGGAGCCACTGCGGCGCTGCCCGTCAGTCCAGCTGGCGTCACAAACGTCAACACTCACTATCCGAACCCGGGAACAGTTCAGTACAGCCTCGGGGTTCAGCATGAGGTGAGACCCTCCGTCATCGCCTTCGTGGGATATGTAGGAACGATTGGCTGGTCTCAGAACGATCTGCGGGAGATCAATGACCTGCCGCTGAGTGCTATCAGCGAACGTCAAGCTGTCGCGGGCAATAACACAGTGCCATGTGCCGACCCCACACAGCCTTCCTGTGTTAACCACTTCCTAAGCACGAACGCAAACCTGTACCGTCCTTACCAAGGCTTCGGCAACATTCGACAGGAGGAGAACGAGGTCAACCAGAATTACAACTCTCTGCAGGCTTCGATCCGTATGGAACGCAAGCACGGACTCTCTGTCGAGTTCGCGTACACCTGGTCACACGAGATCGACATCCAGAGCGCCGATCT
>DASYBN010000446.1:0-2335 GCA_036500785.1 Acidobacteriaceae bacterium | reverse complement strand
GCTGCTGGAGATGTTTGCCCACATGCCGCCGGAGGAGATTGAACGCTGCAAGAAGGCGGCGGATCTCTCCTTCCTGACGCAGGGCATCACGTTCACGGTGTACGGCGAGGAGCAGGGGACAGAGCGGGTGTTTCCGTATGACGTGCTGCCGCGCGTGATCAGCAATGCGGAGTGGACGCACATCGAGCGCGGACTGGTGCAACGGATCGCCGCGCTGAATATGTTCCTGCACGATGTGTACAACGATGGACGGATCCTGGCCGATGGCAAGGTGCCGCGCGAGGTGGTGTATACGTGCCGCCATTTCCGTCGGGAGATGCGGGGGCTGCAGGTGCCGCGCAATATCTACATCGCGGTGAGCGGCACCGATCTGCTGCGGGTGCAGTCGGGCGAGTTCGTGGTGCTGGAAGACAATCTGCGGGTGCCGAGCGGCGTGAGCTATATGCTGACGAGCCGGCGCGTGATGAAGCGCATCTTTCCGCAGCTCTTCCGCGCCTACGACGTGCGGCCGATCGAGCACTACTCGCAGTTGCTGCTGGCCACGCTGCGCTCACTCGCGCCCGAGGGGCGGCCGGAGCCGACGATCGTGGTGCTGACGCCGGGGATCTTCAACTCTGCGTATTTCGAACACACCTACCTTGCGCGCCAGATGGGCATTGAGCTGGTGGAGGGGCGCGACCTGGTGATTCACGACAACGTGGTGTATATGCGCACCACTGGAGGATTGAAGCGCGTGGATGTGATCTACCGGCGGGTGGATGACGACTTCATCGATCCGCTGGCCTTTCGTGCGGAATCCATGCTCGGTGCGGCGGGGTTGTTCAATGCGTATCGCGCCGGAAATGTAACTCTGGCAAATGCATTTGGCACCGGGCTTGCGGATGACAAGGCGATCTACGCGTATGTCCCGGAGATTATCCGCTACTACATGGATGAGGAGCCGCTGCTGAACAATGTCGAGACCTTCCTGATGACGAACCCGGTGCATCGGCAACACACGCTTGCCAATTTGGACAAGCTGGTGGTAAAGCCGGTGGGCGAGTCGGGCGGCTACGGAATGCTGATCGGGCCGCAGAGCACGGCGGCGCAGCGGGAGGAGTTCCGCCAGCGCGTCGAAGCAAATCCGCGGAATTACATTGCGCAGCCGACACTGGAGTTTTCTCGCGCGCCCTGCCTGATGAATGGCGGCATCCAGCCGCGGCACGTGGACCTGCGGCCTTACATTCTGTTTGGCGACAAGGCGACGGTAGTGCCGGGCGGGTTGACGCGCGTGGCGCTGAAGGAAGGCTCGCTGGTGGTGAACTCGTCGCAGGGCGGCGGCAGCAAGGATACGTGGGTTGTGAACGACTGAAAAGGAGTCGAGAGGATGCTTTCGCGCGTTGCTGACAGCTTGTACTGGATGAGCCGCTACCTGGAGCGAGCGGAGCACACGGTGCGGCTGATCGACGTGAACATGAGCCTGATGCTGGACGAGGCCAGCACCACGGCAAACCTGGGCCTGGAACGACGCTGGAGACGCGTGCTCGCTTCTCTGGGGCAACCGGCGGGGATCGAATGGAGCGATGACTTCTATCAACTGACCCACGATCTGACCTTCAGCACACGGAGCCATGCGGCGATCGTGAACTGCATTGCGCAGGCGCGCGAGAATGCGCGGCAGGTGCGCGACGAGCTGAGCTCCGAGCAGTGGCAGCAGTTGAACCGGCTGTATCACATCATGACTGCGGCACAGCGCGAGGTGAGTTCTTATAACGCGCTTACCAGCTTTCTCCCGACGGTGGTTTATGAGCTGCATCAGTTCCAGGGAGTGACTGACTCGACGATGAGCCACGGCGAGGGCTGGCAGTTCATCCAGCTGGGACGCTACATCGAGCGCGCGACGGCTACGACCAGACTGCTGGATGTGTATCACCGTGAGAGCGTTGATCCGCCGAATGGCGCCGCAGCGGGTTACGAATTTCTAGAAGGCGCTGGCATGCTGCGCTGCTGCAGCGCTTTCGAGGCGTACTGCAACGCGTACACCGCGGACTTCACACCGGAGCGCATCACCGAGTTCCTGCTGCTGAATCCGGACTTCCCGCATTCGGTGCGCTACTCGGTGGATTGCCTGCGCAGCGCGCTGATGGCGATCGGAGCGAAGAGCGGATTGCGGGTCGCCGATGAGCTGGTGCGCGTCTCCGGACGGCTGCAGGCATCGCTGAGCTTCGTCGATATTGAGGAGGTGCTGTCGCAGGATGTCGGTGCATATCTATCGAGCATTCTCGAGCAATGCCGGCAGGTGCATGAGCGGGTGTTCCGGCTGTATATCCAGTACTCGATCCAGACGGCGCTGGCG
>DASYBN010000445.1:0-4627 GCA_036500785.1 Acidobacteriaceae bacterium | reverse complement strand
TCCGCAAGCTGCAGGGAGGCAAGCCGCAGGGAGATCGTCCTGCTGGCGGCCCACGTCGTTTTGAGGGTCGTCCGGCCGGAGCAGAGCGTTTCAGCCGTCCGCGTCGCGACAGGGAGTCGCGCGGGCCATTCCGCGACGGAGAGTCGCGTCCGCCGTTCCGCGCTGGCCAGTCGCGCCCGCAGGGGGATCGCCCATTCAAGCGGCCATATTCCTCCGCGGGAGATCGTCCACCCCGGCGCGGACCGGCAGGCAGCTACGGAAAATCCGGCGGCAGTGACCGTCCGCCCCGCAAGTTCGCGCCCCGGCCGCGGCCAGAGTCTGGTACCCCCGCGGGCGGCGAGCGAGAATCCCGCCCCTTCCGCCCTGCTGGTCAGCGCCCCAGTCGTCCCGGCGGTTTCAGCAAGCCCGCGCGTGATTCCCGCAGCTTCCGCAAACCCACCTTCGGCAAGCCTAGCTATCGGAAACCAGCAGGTGACCGGCCCGCAGCCGCCGGTGATCGGCCCGCCGCCGGCGGCGATCGCTCGGATCGTCCGCGTCCACCGCGCTCGGCGTTCGGTTCGGGCCCGCGCAAGCCGGACGGCTTCCGTAAATCCGGAAGCGCGGGCAAGCCCTTCGGCAAACCACGCTCGGCGGCTGCAGGCTCCCGTGGGCCCCGTCCCGCAGGAGCAGGCCCCGGCGGTCCCGGAGCGGCAAAAAAGAATCGCACCTCCACAACGACAAGTTCCGGCAAGCCCCGCGCCGGCGCATTCGGAAAATCTGCCCGTCCACCCGCCAAGGGCGGCTTCAAATCCGGCGGCTTCAAGCCGGGTGGCAAACGTCCCGGCGCTAAAGCTCCCGGCACTAAGGCTACCGGAGGCTTCACTCCTCCACGTCGCAAGCCGCGCGGCGAATCCCGCGAGGGGGACGAAGGCTAAGTGAGCGAACGCAAGCCGCTCGTCACCGATTCGGTTGCTCCCCATTCGGTGGCTCCTCTGATCGTGGCTATCGACGGTCCCGCCGGTGCCGGCAAAAGTACCGTCGCTCGCGCACTGGCCCAGCGCTTCGGCCTGCTCAATATCGAAAGCGGCGCGATGTACCGCGCCTTCGCCCTCAAAGCGATTATGGCCGGCGTCGTCACCGGCGACGCCGCCGCGCTCGAAGCCCTCGCGCACACAACTCAGGTGCGGCTCGAACCGGGTCCCGACGGCAACCGCGTCCTGCTCGATGGCGCCGACGTGACCGGTCAGCTTCGCACGCCGCAGATCACCGCCGCGGCCTCCGAGGTCAGCGTTCACCCGCCCATCCGCCGCTGGCTCGTCGGCCTGCAGCAGGCGCTCGGCGCACAGGGCAATGTAGTCATGGAAGGCCGCGATATCGGCACCGTCGTCTTCCCCAAGGCGCCGGTCAAAATCTTCCTCGACGCCTCACCGGAAAAACGCGGCGAGCGCCGCTACGAACAGAATCGCGGCGACAGTCGCGACGAGCAGACGCGTGGTGACCAGCAAAGCCGCGGCACCGCCGTCGCAACCCAACTGCCCGCCACTGTCCTCCCCGCCACCGTGCTCGAAGAGATTCGCGAGCGCGATCGCCGCGACCGCACCCGCGCCGATTCACCCCTGCGCCCCGCAGCCGACGCCGCCATCATCGACTCCACCGATCTCACGCTCGAGCAAGTCATCGAGCGCGCCGCTGCGCTGGTGGAGACCTATCTTGCCGGCTGACGTGCACATAACTGAGCCAAAGTTCGTTTCCTGAATGAAGGCGCCGGATCGCAGGCGTTTTTCCCGTTGACAGGCACGCATCGGTGCGTGCTAACTTACCGTTAGTGGACGCTTACCTACAAGCCGGACTCGACGCACTAGGCGATAGAACCCGCATGGCGATCTTTCAAAAGCTCGTGGATGGCCCGATTGCTGTAAACGAGCTGGCGCAAACGCTGCCGGTCAGCCGTCCCGCGGTGTCGCAGCACCTGCGTGTGCTGAAGAATGCAGGGCTGGTGACCGACAGCAAGGCCGGAACGCGCAGGCTCTACCAGTTGCATCCCGAGGGCGTGGCGCGGCTGCGTGCGCACTTCGACAAGATGTGGACCCAGGCGCTGAGCGCCTTTCAAGCAACAGCGGAAAAGCAACCAGAGGGAGAGCAACGTGGCAAACGCAAACATAGTGGAAGAAGCCGTCGTTCGTAAGAGTGTGCGCGTACAGGCGCCGATCGCGCGCGCCTTCAGCGTGTTCGTGGAACAGATGGAGACCTGGTGGCCGGCCACGCATCACATCGGAAAAACTCCCTTCGAGGCGATCTTCGTGGAGCCACGCGTGGGCGGCCGCTGGTACGAGAGAGATGTCGACGGCAACCTGAACGACTGGGGCACGGTGCTGGCGTGGGACCCGCCGCATCGGGTGACCTTCTCGTGGCATGTTGGTCCGGGACACGACCAACCGGATTGGACGTGCGACCCGGATATGGCCAAGGCGAGTGAAGTCGAGATTCGATTTACCGCCGAGGGACCGGCAACCACTCTGGTCGAGTTGGAGCACAGCAAGCTGGAGCGCCATGGCGAGGGTTATGAGCAACTGCGCGCCATCTTTGACGGCCCGGGCGCCTGGGGCGACATTCTGGCGCTCTACGCCAGAGCGGCACACGGAGAGCAATCATGACGAAGCCCGCTATTTTTCTTCGCATCGCAGCCCTCTTGACGCTCATTCACGCGGTGCTGCACACCATCGGCGGAGTCTTTGGCAAGCCGGAACCGGGGCCCGCCACCATTGCATTCCAGGCGATGCAGGTGAACCAGTTTCTGCTGATGGGACACACGCGGAGCTATGCGGATTTCTTTCGCGGGTTCGGGCTGGGGTTCGCGATATTCCTCACCGCCGAGGCGGTTCTCTTCTGGCTACTAGGCTCGCTGGCGAAGACGGACGCACAACGGCTGCGGCCGATTCTGACAACGTTTTTGGTTGCGTATGCCGCGCTGGCGGCGAACTCGTACGCTTACTTCTTTCTCGGACCCGTGATTGCGGAGAGCCTGATCGCGGCGTGCCTCGGGTTCGCCATCGTTACCGCGAAGGCGCCAGCAGCAGCTTATGCCGGGACGGCGCGGATTTGACGCTTGAACAGGTGATCGAGCGCGCCGCCGCGCTGGAGGCCCGCCTTCTAGCTTGTCTTTCCCGCCGATAGTGTGCCGAATCGCGTCAGGAAAACGGCTAGGAGCTAGCAGTTGGAAGTTCTACTGCGTCGTAGTCTGCGGCACCGGCTGATTCTTCGGCACGCGCAGATGCGGCGGCCGCGGTGGCTTGGGCGGCTGCGGCACATTGCCCTCCGGCGCCTCGGGAGCTTCCGGCGTCTCGGGTGCCTCGGCTGCCACATTCGTCTCCGTCCGTTTCACCTCGACATCGCCATGCTCCGCCACCAGAACGACCTGCGTCCCATTGCCGCCATTGCCGGTTTCGCCCACCAGAGAGTGGTCGCTCCGTTCCACCTTGCCCGCATAGGTCAGGTCGCTGGTCACGCTGCCGTCGTGTGCGCTCGCATCCACATGGAAGAGATGATCGGCCGGCAGCCCCAGACGGATCGCGCCATTGCGGTTGCGCAGGTTGATCGCGCCCTCGCCGCCGGTCAGGTTCACGCTGATGTCCCCGTCCGACGTCTCCACATCGAGCGGGCCGGCAATTCGCGAGAGCGTGATATTTTTCGAGCGGGTCGCCGCCTGCACACGTCCCTTCGCGTTCTCCAGCGTCAGGTCGCTATCGTCCAGTGAAAGATCGCCGTCCAAGCGATCCACTTCGAAAGTAGTGCGACTGGAGTGGAAGCTCACCGGGGCGCTCAGCTTGGACAGGTTGACATCGCCCAGAAAGTCTCCGTCCAGCGTCACCCTGCCGCTCACGTCCGAGATGTTCGCGTCTTCCGTGCGTCCGCTCAGCGACAACGTGCTGGTGAGCGCATGCGCGGAGAAGTCCCCGCCCGCCATGTGCGCGGTGCACGCGCCGCCAATCTTGTTCAAGGTCACGTTGCCATGCCCCGCGTCCACGCCGATGGTGCCGTTCAATCCATTCACCGCGACGTTGCCGCGTCCCGCCTTCATCGAGATGCTGGTGTTCGCCGGCACCTGCACTGTCAGGTCCACGCTGCCGCGGTCAATGTTCGTCGTCTTCAGTGTGGCTTCGTTCCCGTTCACCTGCAGTTCGGGTCGCAGCTTGGTCAGTTGCTTGTCCGCGTCTCTCTCGCTCGACGTCCACACCATCTGGTGCGCACTCACGTGAATGCGGTCGTCCGTCGATGGCGAAATCGAGACATCGCCATGCGGGTTGTCGATCGTCAATTTGCCATTCGCGCCGAAGGCCTGGTCGAACTGTCTGTCGGAATCGTGCTCCTGCCCGAACAGATGCATGCGCCAGTTGTTGTCATCTTCATTGGGAAAGTGCCAGCCAAAGGGGCTGTTCATCGCGTGCTTGCCCACCACGCCCAGCAGCGCCACCAGCACGATGAGAAAGACCAGCCCGCCCACGCTGGTGCGCCGGCCGTAAGGGTCGCCCTGCTGCAGATACCACTCCGCCAGCAGCGCCAGGCCCAGGCCGATCAGCAGCAGCGGCCACCAGCGCACATACCAGTCCCAGAAGTCGTAGCCGCTGATGGTGCCCGCCTGGATCATCAG
>DASYBN010000444.1:0-4400 GCA_036500785.1 Acidobacteriaceae bacterium | reverse complement strand
CTTGCGGACGAAGTGCCAGACCTCGCCGGCTTCGTCCTCTTCGACGCGCTCAACGGGGATTTCAAGCGTGGCGCCCGAGGGCGCGGTGGCGATGAGGACGCCGGTGTCGCAGGGCTGGCCGCCGCCTTCGGGATAGAAGGCGGTGCGGTCGAGCGCAACCTGCCAGAGCTGTGCGGAATCGGCCGGTGCTGAGGGATCCTTCGCAACGAGGCGGATGTCGGTGACGACGCCGGTGAACTCGAGGATGGGCGAGTCGTAGTAGAGGCGCTGGGCGATGGCGTGTGTAGTGGTCAACGGCGGCGTTCCTGTGTGTAGTCCAACTGGGGATTTGACGGTGTGAAGGCCATCTGGAGATTCACAAACTTACCTCAGCGGCTAAAGCCGCGTTCTTCCTGCGATCATTAAGGCACGGCTGAAGCCGTGCCCCTTCCAAAGCTACGAAATTGTTATGGGACAGCTGAAACCGTGCCCCTTCCAGAGCTAGCAAAATTATTATGGGGCGACTCAAGCTGTGCCCCTTCCAAAGCTACAAAATTGTTATAGGGCGGCTGAAGCCGTGCCCTCTAAAACTACGAAATCCTGATGAGCGATTGCAGAGCGTCGACCTCACGACGGCTGCCGACGACGAAAGGCGTGCGCTGGTGAATAGATTCGGGCTGGAGGTCGAGGATGCGGCTCGCGCCGTTGGTGGCCGCGCCACCGGCCTGCTCGGCGATGAAGGATAGTGGGTTGGCTTCGTAGAGGAGGCGGAGTTTGCCCTTCGGCGCTTTTTCGGTGGGTGGGTAGAGGAAGACGCCGCCCTTGAGGAGCGTGCGGTGGAAGTCGGCGACGAGCGAGCCGATGTATCGCGAGCTGTATGGCTTGCCGTCGAGTTCGCCGCGGCGAAGCGTGCCGACGAATTGCTGATAGGGCGCGGGCCAGGAGGACTCGTTGGCTTCGTTGGTCGAGTAGTAGGGACCTTGCTCGGGCATGCGCATGTTGTCGTCGGTAAGGACGAATGCGCCGATGGCGGGGTCGAGCGTGAAGCCGTGCACGCCGCTTCCGGCGGTGTAGACGAGCACGGTGGACGGGCCGTAAACGACGTAGCCGGCGGCGACCTGTTTGTAGCCGGGCTGGAGGATGGCGGCCGCAATCTTCTCGCCGGGCTGGCGCTTCAGGATGGAGAAGATGGTGCCGACGTTCACGTTGACGTCGATGTTCGACGAGCCATCGAGGGGGTCGAAGACGATGATGTACTTGCCCGACTCCGGATCGGCGTTGATGATGACCGGCTCCTCGTTCTCTTCGCTGACGAGTACGGCGACGGAATCACGCGCACCGAGGGTGTGGAGCAGCGCTTCGTTGGCGTAGACATCGAGCTTTTGCTGGACCTCGCCCTGGACGTTGATGGAGCCCTGGGCGCCGAGCGCGTCGCTGAGGCCGCCCTGGCGGATTTTGGCTTCGACCATCTTGGTGGCGAGCGTGAGGCCGCTGAGCAGCCAGCTGAATGTCCCGCTGGCCTCGGCGAAGTTTCGCTGCTGGTGACGGATGTGCTGCTGCACGGTGGTGATCATGGTGCGGGCTCCCGGGCTGCGCTTGAGCGATAAGGTACTTGGCTTGAGAGCCTACAATCGAAACCATGCTTTCGAGAAGACGATTTGTCCTGGCGGCCACTGGAGCTGCGGCTCTGCCGTTAACAAGCCTGGATGCGCAGGGGCTCGCAACGCAAGGTGCGAGTCCGGCGACGTGCAGCGAAGAGGCTCTGCCGGCGCCGATTGCGGCGCTGACCGACCGGCGGAAACAGATTGTGCCGATCACGGTGGACGAGCGCAACCGGAGACTGGACCGCGCGCGCGATCTGATGACGGCGAGCAAGATTGATGCGATTGTGATCACGACCGGAGCGTCGCTGGTGTACTACACCGGCGCGAACTGGTGGCAGTCGGAGCGATTGTTTGCGTATGTGCTGCCGAGGGCGGCAGCGCCGTTCTTGATTTGTCCGGCGCTGGAGCGCGATCGCGCTGCGGAGCTGTTGAACGATTTTCCGGAGCGCGAGTCGACGCTTTCTTACTTCTGGCAGGAGAACGAGAATCCGTTTGATCTGCTGCGAAAGGGGCTCGCGGAAGCGGCGGTGAAGACGGGGACGCCGGGCATCGAGGAGCACACGCAGTTTGAGTTCTCGAGCGCTATCGCCAAGGCATGCCCGGCGATGACGATTGTGCCCGCAACGCCGGTCACGGCGGGGTGCAGGATGATCAAGTCGCCGGCGGAGCTGGCGCTGTTGCAGCTGGCCAACGACATCACGCTGAGCGTGTATCGCGCGGTGTATCAGTCGTGCGGGCCGGGGGATTCGAACCGGCGCGTCACGGATTTGATCGACAAGGCATATGCGCGGTGCGGCGTGCGTGGCGAGGCGTCGCTGAATGTGGGGAAGTTCTCGGCGGTGCCGCATGGGAGCGAGCAGACGCAGGTGATTCGTGAGGGCGACGTGGTGATGGTCGACGACGGATGCACATGCGATGGGTATACGTCGGACATCACGCGCAGCTGGGTTTACGGCAAGGCGAGCGATGAGGAGAAGAAGGTGTTCGACATCGTGCACCGGGCGCAGAGTGCCGCGCTGGCGGCGGCGAAGCCGGGCGTCGAGGCGCAGAGTGTGGATGCGGCGGCGCGCAAGGTGATTGTGGATGCGGGATATGGGCCGGGATATGAATACTTCACGCATCGCGTGGGGCACGGTATCGGGCTGGACATGCACGAGTGGCCGTACCTCGTGCAAGGGAACACGACGCTGCTGAAGCAGGCGATGGTGTTTTCTGATGAGCCGGGGATTTATCTGCGCGGCAAGTTTGGGATACGGCTGGAGGATGACATGCACATCACGGAGAATGGCGCGGAGTTGTTTACGCCGCAGAGCCCGAGCTTGGAAGAGCCGTTTGGGAAGTGAGCACGTCCTTCTTGTCTGGACAAAATACAGGGGTCTCTCCGCTCCGCGCTCTGCGCGCTCGGTCGAGATGACAGATTGTGCAATGGCGAAGAAAGAAGCAGATTCCCTTCGGGAATGACAGAAAGAACGGCACAGGCAGCGGGCGATTAGTATGGGAGAACGAGAAGTTCGATTCCACTCGCCGCGTCGGCTTGGTGGTAGACGGTTTCGGTGGCCTTCTGGAAGTCCTCGGGTTTGGCTTCGTAGATGTTTTCGAAGACCTGGGGGTTGCGATCCGTCAGGGGGAACCAGGAGCTCTGGATCTGCACCATGATGCGATGGCCCTTCCGGAACGTGTGGTTGATGTCCTGCATGGTGAAGTCGACGTCGGTGATCTTGCCCGGCGTGAGCGGCTCGGGATGCTCCCATGAGTTTCGAAACTTGGCGCGGAAGGGTTCGCCGCGGATGAGCATTTGATAGCCGCCGAGGAAGACGGGTGGAACGTTCGAACGCTTGCCCTGCGTCTCGGCGCTCTCCTCGGAGGATTTGTAGTCCTCGGGGAAGACGTCGATGAGCTTGACGTCGAAGTCGGAGTCGGTGCCGGTGGAGGCGACCTTGAGGTGCGGCTTGATGGGGCCGACAACAGTGACATCTTCGGTGAGTGGAGCGGTCTCGTAGACGAGCACGTCACCTCGATGTGCGGCGAAGCGCTGGTCTTCGTCCATGTAACGCTGCGGAACGTCAGGGCCGGTGACGTACGGAACAAACGGCACAGGATGGGCGGGGTCGCTGACGTAGGAGTCTTCGCTGGCGCGTTCTGTGGGTGCGGTCCAGCCGAGGCCGCCGCCGGGCTGGAGATAAAGCGTGCGGGTGGCGGCGTTCTTCGGAGGCCATGCGTCGTACTTGCGCCAGACGTTCGAGCCGGTCTCGAAGGTGTAGGCCTTCGGTAGCGGCGTCCACGGCTTGACAGAATTTTTGAGCCAGTGGGCGAAGAACGGCGCTTCGATGGTGTCGCGATAGAACGCGGAGGGTGTGTCGCCGAAGTTGATGTCGCCGAGTTGATTGCCGGGCCCGCGCGCCCAGCCGCCGTGCACCCACGGGCCCTCGACGAGTGTGTTCTCGGGCGCATCTGGACTGAGCTTATTGATGGAGTGGAAGAGCTTGACGGGACCGGCAAGATCTTCCGCGTCGAACCACCCTCCGACCTCAAGCACGGCGGCCTTGACGCCATGCATGTGCGGCGTCAGATTGCGGATCTGCCAGTAGTCGTCGTAGGTGGTGTGGGCGACCTGGTCGTGGAAGTAGGGGTTCGTTCCGCCCGCGGGTGAGTCGAGATTGGCGAGCGTTCCCATCTTCAGGTAGTACGCGTACATGTCCTTCGTCGGAAAGTCGAACGCGGGCTTGGGCTCTTTGGTGAGCGGGTTCTTCTGTGGAGCGAAGAACGGCGCGTAGAAGGAGTGGTTGGCGTCGAGCATGAACGCGCCGCCGTGATACG
>DASYBN010000443.1:0-2345 GCA_036500785.1 Acidobacteriaceae bacterium | reverse complement strand
TCACCGCCACAATTGCAATCGACAGCAGCACCGCGCGCGGAATCGTCCGTCCCGGATCCTTCGCCTCACCGCCCAGAAACGTCACGTTGTAATAGCCCCAGTAGTCGTACGTCGCCAACAGCATCGCACTCGCGAGCCCCGTGAAAAACGCACCATTCAGATGAAACGCTCCACTCGGCACCGCAATCACACGCGACCACTCGCCGTGCCACACTCCGGTCACCACCGTCCACGCAATCGTCGCCAGCACCACCACCAGCAGCGCCTGCGCCACACGCTTCACTCCGCTCAGCCGCCGGTACTGCAGCGCTACTGCCACCACCACACTCGCGACTGCAACCCACACGGCGTGCCCGCGCAGCCCCGGCACCACCGCGCCTGCATACATCGCCACGCCGATGCACCCGCTCGCCACACTCAGCGGAGCCGACAACAACAACTGAAACGCAAAAAGAAAGCTGAGCCATCTGCCGACGCGCCCCGGATACATCTCGTGCAGATACGCATACGTTCCGCCGGCCTCCGGCATCGCTGCGCCCAACTCGGCCCACACCATGCCGTCGCATGCCGCGAGCACCGCGCCCAGCACCCACCCCACCATCGCCTGCGGCCCGCCCATCGCTCCAATCAGCAGCGGCAGCGTGATGAACGGCCCCACACCGATCATGTCGAGCAGGTTGAGCGTCACCGCTCCCCGCAGCGTCAGCGTCCGCTCCAGCACAATCTCCCGCGTAGCCATTGCAGCCGAGTCTACCCAACACTCGCACGAATCATGTTCGGGCTGTGCGAATCTAAGACTCATGCATCGATTCGCGCCCGTCGCTCTTGCGACCCTTCTCGCCGCAACCGCCCCGGCGCATCTCCGCGCACAGACCCCGACGCCCTTCACCGTCCCGCAGCCGACAGGCCACTTCACCGATCCCGCCAATCTCAGCGGCGAGCGGGTGCGTCCGCGCGACGGTCGCGAGCTCCCCATCGATGGAGGCATCGGCGCGAACGGGCAGCCCGACAACGCGCTCGGCCTGGCGCAGATGCTCCGCAAGCTCAACACGCGGGCGTCGCTGATGTTCATCGTCGCCCACCCCGACGACGAAGACGGCGGCATGCTTACCTTCTACTCCCGCGGCCTCGGCGCGCGCGTCGCCATCCTCACGCTCAACCGCGGCGAAGGCGGCCAGAACCAGATGACTGGCGACTTTGAAGACGCGCTCGGTCTCCTCCGCACGCAGGAGCTGCTCTCCGCAGACCGCTACATGGGCGTCGACACCCAGATGTTCGGCACCGAGGTAGACTTCGGCTTCACCAAAACCAAGGCCGAGGCTTTCTCCAAGTGGGATCACGAACGCGTGCTCTACGACGCCGTCCGTGCCGTCCGCATCTTCCGGCCGCTCGTCATCGCCTCCAGCTTCGAAGGCGCTGTCACCGACGGCCACGGCCAGCACCAGGTCTCCGGCGAGATCGCGCAGGAGGTCTTCAAAGCCGCCGGCGACCCCAACGTCTTCCCCGAGCTCACCAAGGAAGGCATCCTCCCCTGGCAGCCGCTCAAGGTCTATGCACGCCTTCCCTTCTCGCCCGTTACCGAAAAGGGCCTCTTCGACTACGCCACCGGCCAGGTCGTCCCCGCCGAGTTCACCAACTACGTCACCGGCCAGAAATTCACCACCGAACCCACCGCCGACGTCACCATCAACGAAGGCGCCACCGATCCACTCCTCACCTACGCCTCCGCAAACGCCGCCGACCTCAGCACGAAACCTTCCAATCCAAACGAAGAACTCAGTTACGTGCAGTTCGCCCGCATCGGCCTCGGCCTCCAGCGCTCGCAAATCGGCGCGGGCATGCGTATCCCACCCGCAGGCCGCTCCGACGTTAGTTACCACCTCTACGGCTCCATGCTGAAGAACGAGTCCTCACAGGAAAAGAGCTTCTTCGACGGCATCGATACTTCCATCGACGGCATCGGTTCGTTCACGATCGCTCCATTTCCACCCCTCCAGCGCGTCCTTCGGAGCGTCAGCACAAAGATTCAACTCGCTATCAATAACCTCGATCCGAGACAACCGAGCAAAATCGCTCCGCAATTGGCGGAGGCATTGAAGAGTGTTGACGACGCAATATCAGCCGTACAAGAGTTCAAGCTCGGTGTTCCCTACGCGCAGGAGAACGTCCTTCACGAGCTCCGCATCAAGCGCGTCCAGCTCAACGATGCACTGGTCCTCGCCCTCGGCCTGACGCTGGACGCCACCGCCCCTGCGCAAGATATCCGCGCAGGTTCCAGCGCCATTGTCGCAACGCGCTTCGCCGAAAGCGCCTCCGCCCCGCTTCACGACGTCAAGGAGGGCATC
>DASYBN010000442.1:0-6908 GCA_036500785.1 Acidobacteriaceae bacterium | reverse complement strand
CAGATCTGGCCGGGCGTGCAGTAGCCGCACTGGAAGCCGTCGTGCGCGAGGAAGGCGGCTTGTGCGGGGCTGAGGCTGTCGACGGTGCCGAGGCCTTCGATGGTGGTGATCTCGGCGCCCTGCGCGGCGACGGCGAGGGTGAGGCAGGAGTTGACGCGGCGGCCGTCGAGGAGAACGGTGCAGGCGCCGCACTGGCCATGGTCGCAGCCCTTTTTGCTGCCGGTGAGATCGAGGTGTTCGCGGAGAAGATCGAGCAGGGAGGTGCGCGTATCGATGGTGAGGGTGCGCTGCTGCTTGTTGATCGAGAGCGTGACGGGCACGGTGACGGCTTGCGCGTCGGAGGAGCCGTCGCGCGAGTGCTGTGCCGCGGCGGACGGAGACAGGCCGGCGGCGACTCCGGCGGAGAGCACGCTAGAGGCGGCGAGGAACTGGCGCCGGGTGAGTTCGAGATCGTTTTCGTCGACTGGAGATTCCAGTTCAGTGCATCGGGTCACGGCAACCTCAGGTGCGCCTCGGCGCGGTCTGCATAGGCAGATGAGGAAGAGGCGCGACTGGGATGCTTCGACAGGTATGCTGAGGTTCATGGCAGTAAATCCGATTGAGCTGACGAAGCGGATGGTCGACATTGAGTCGACGACGTATGCAGAGGGCGCGTGCGGCGAGTTTCTGGCGGAGTTTCTCGCGGGCGAGGGATGGGCGATCGAGCGGCAGAACGTGGTGCAGCCGGATCGCGCGCGGACACCGGGAGCGGGCGATGGGCTGCGGTTCAATGTGTATGCAGCGCCTCAGAGTGTGACGCCGGAGGTGGTGTTCTCGACGCACTTCGATACGGTGCCGCCGTTTCTGGGGCCGTGCCGTGAAGACGACGAGTTTTTATATGGGCGCGGCGTGTGCGATGCGAAGGGGATTCTCGCCGCGCAGGTGGCGGCGGCGGAGCGATTGCGCGATGTGGGCGTGCGCGTCGGGATGCTGTTCGTCGTGGGCGAGGAGCGCGACTCGGCGGGCGCGAGGGTGGCGAATGAGAAGGCGCGCGGGTCGCGGTTCCTGATCAACGGTGAGCCGACGGACAACCGGCTGGCGCTGGCGTCGAAGGGATGCCTGCGCGTGGAGCTGTATGCGACGGGGAAGATGGCGCACTCGGCGTATCCGGAGCTGGGGGCGTCGGCGATCGACAAGCTGCTGGCGGCGCTGCATGACGTGCAGGCGCTGAAGCTGCCGGTGGTGGAGGGGATCGGCGAGACGACGCTGAATGTGGGGATGATCTCGGGCGGGCGCGCGCCGAATGTGATTGCGGACAAGGCGGAGGCGCACCTTCTGGTGCGGCTGGTGGGGCCGGGAAAAGATGTCCGCGATGCGATTCTGCGAGCGGTGGATGGACGATGCGAGGTGGTGTTCTCGCTGGAGCTGCCGTTTGTCGAGATGCGGGCGATCGATGGATTCGAGACGATGGTGGCGAAGTTTACGACCGATGTGCCGAGCCTGACGAACTGGGGCGAGCCGTTTCTGCTGGGGCCAGGGAGCATTCACGTGGCGCATACGCCGGATGAGCGGATTCGGAAGGCGGAGATCCTGGAGGCTGTCGAGCTGTATGTGAAGCTCGCGCGGCGGCTCGTCGGAACCCGCGCCTAATGCTGCTAATGGGCAAAGAAGCTATAGAGCAGCACGGCGAGGACGATGCCGGAGATGACAACGTAGAGGATGTCGCGCTCGGCAAGAAACGCAAAGATGGATAGCACGACACGAGCGATGGGCGTGGCGATGAGCATCAGCAGGCCGAGCTGAATGATGGCGAGGCTGTCGCCGTGAAAGGCTCCGGCGACGATGCCGGAGAGCGTGTGAAGGCCTGGCGGTACGCCTTTGAAGGTGTGATAGTGCGGCCGGTCGTGGCTGTGTCGCGCGAGGAAGAGCACGCCGCCCAGAAGAATGACGAACGACGACGAGAGCGTTCCGGCGCGCAGCAGTTTGCCGATGCGCTCGTCGAGTTTGCGGTCGTCATCGGACGGGACGCAGGCGTGGGGCGTCATTAGAGATTTCCCCGGAGCGCACCGTAGATCATCTCGATGCCTAGCGCGGCGATGACAAAGGCGAAGATGATTCGGAGCAGACGGGTGCGGGTGCGGACGAGAATCTTAGCGCCGATCAGTGAGCCGGCAAGAACACCAAGCGTGACGGGCATCACGAGCGAGGGGTCGATATAACCGCGGCTGAGATAGATGCCCGCGCTGGCGGCGGCGGTGACGCCGATCATGAAGTTGCTGGTGGTGGTGGACACCTTGAAGGGCATCTGCATGGCTTCATCCATGGCGAGGACCTTGACGGCTCCGGAGCCGATGCCAAGCAGGCCGGAGAGCGTGCCGGCGCCGAACATCACGCCGAAGCCGAGTGGAACCCGGTGCACGTTGTAGCGCTGCCTCTTGCCATCGACCGGATAGGCGCCGTTGAGGCGGAGCTTTGTGGCGAGCGGATCGGCGGGGGCGTTGGGGTCGCGCATGGGACGGCGACGGTTGGAGACGAGCGCGGAGAAGATGAGGATCGAGCCGAAGACGATCGCAATGCTTTTGGTTGGGGTGATGGTTGCGAGCCATGCGCCGACGAGAGCTCCGAACGTGGTGGCGATCTCTAGAAACATCCCGATGCGGACGTTCGAAAAGCCCTCGCGAACATAGGCCGCGGCGGAGCCCGACGAGGTCGCGATCACCGACATCAGCGAGGCGCCGATGGCGTAGTGGATGTCGACGTGAAAGACGAGCGTGAGCAGGGGCACAATAACAACGCCGCCCCCGAGCCCGGTGAGCGCGCCCAGAAGACCGGCGGCCAGCGACAAAAGGGCAAGGACAATGGAGAGTTCGAGCGAGTTCATCTAATCCGCAGTTGGATGCGCCCAGCAACGGAGTGACGCAACTCTGCGGATGATACATGGAGCCGGCGAACGAGGAGGCCGACCGGCGCAACGCAGAGGTCCATTGGAGGACTCAACGACGGGCTGTGTGGATTGACAGGGGTCAAGCGAGGGCGGATGCTCGATGCTATCCGAAGAGGAATCTTCCCATGGAACATCGTGCGTCCAGAAGAGAGTTGTTGAGGATAACGGCGGCCGGTGTGGCTGCAATGGCTGCGACTCCGGCGCGGATGCTGGCGCAGAATGCAGCGCCGGAATTTTCCAAGCCGGAGACTCCGGAGCAGGCGATGCAGCTGCTGCGCGACGGCAATCAGCGGTATCTGCAGCAAAGGCTAAGTGCTTGCAGCACTAATCTCGCGGCCCTGCGCGAGCATTCGGAAGGTCATCAGGATCCGTTTGCGGCGATTCTCGGGTGCGCGGATTCGAGAGTGCCGGTGGAGATTGTGTTCGACCAGAGCCTCGGTCGTCTGTTTGTGGTGCGTGTCGCGGGGAACATCGCGGCCCCGGATACAATCGGCAGCCTCGAGTATGCGGCGGCCGAGCTGAATATCAAGACGATTCTTGTGCTGGGGCACAGCAAGTGCGGCGCGGTGACGGCGGCGAAGGCGGGCGGTGCAGTTCCGGGGCAGATCAGCACGTTGTTTCAGTACATCTATCCGGCGACGGTGGGAGCGGCGGATCTGGATGCGGCGATAGCGAAGAACGCGCAGATACAAGCTGCGACGCTGCGTGGAGCGTCGCCGGTGATCGCCGAAATGGTGAAGCAGGGAAAGCTGTCGGTGCAGGCAGCGGTGTACGACGTCGGCAGCGGAAAAGTGACGACGCTTTGAGCCCAGTTACGGTCTGCTGGACGCGAGTTCCTCGTGGAAGCTGCCGTTCATGTGATCGAATATCTGGTCGAAGTTCCCGTTCTTCTCGGCCCAGCGGAGCGTGAGGACGCGCTCGACGAGGATCTCGCCCGAGGCGGGCGGGTTGTCCATGAGCCTGACGGTCTCGGCGATGTAGTCAGCGAGTGGCATGGCGCGCGGGTCGGCGGCTTGATGTGTTCCCAACAGTTCAGTCTGGACGTAGGGTGGCACGATCTCGAGGACTTCGATGTTCGTGTCGCGGAGCTGATAACGCAGAGATTGCGTGAAGGAATGGATCGCGGCTTTCGTGGCGCAGTAGGTCGGCGTGATTGCGAGCGGAAGGAACGCGAGGCCGGACGACACGGTCGCGATGGTGGCGCGGGGCTGCTTCCTGAGCGTGGGGAGAAGCGCGGCGGTGAGGCGCAGAGGCCCGAGCAGGTTGGTGGTGATGATGGACTCGACCGCCGAGAGGTCGATGTTCTCTGCGGTCCAGTCTTCCGTGCGCATGATGCCGGCGTTGTTGATGAGGACGTTGAGCGAAGGAAACTCGGCGACGACTTTGGCGGCGAAGGACTGGATTGCCGCGGGGTGCTCGATGTCGAGCGTGAGGGATTTCATGCCGGGGTTGGCGGCGGTGGTCTCGTCGAGCACGGACTGACGCCGGCCGGCGATGATGACCTGGTTGCCCTGCTTGTGGAAGGCTTCGGCGAGACCGCGGCCGATGCCCGAACCGCCGCCGGTGATGAGGATGGTGTTGCCTGTGGGGTTCATGCGATTGCTCCTGCGTGCGAAGTAGACGCAGGTTGGATGAGAGCGGCGGGCGGGAGGTTCGTGAATTTTTTGTGAGCGTACGTTAGCCGTGAGCTCGAGGGCGGCGGGACCAGACTCATTTTGGTGAACCCAGGCAGTTTCGTACCGGGTTTCCCACGCGATGCGCCGCGATGCTCCGGCGGTAAACTTGAGGTATGGCCGCCGACTTTACTCACCTTCATCTTCATACGGATTATTCGCTGCTGGATGGGGCTTGCGATGTCGACAAGCTGGCGAAGCATCTGGAGAAGATTGGGCAGACGGCGGCGGCGATTACGGACCACGGAAATATCTATGGCGCGGTGCACTTCTTCGATGCGATGAAGAAGCGCAACCTGAAGCCGATCCTCGGGTGCGAGCTGTATGTGTGCAAGGAAGAGGATCATCGCGCGAAGGCTGATCCGGATTCGAAGTACAACCACATGCTGGTGCTTGCGGAGAACGAGGCCGGCTACAAGAATCTCGTTCGGCTGACGAGCGAGGCCGCGCTGCATGGGTTCTATCGGAAACCGCGTGTGTCGAAGAGGTTTCTCGCGGAGCATGCGGAGGGGTTGATCGGGTTCTCCGGGTGTTTGGCAGGTGAAGTCTCGCAGCACATCATGGGTGGGGATTATGAGGCGGCTAAGAAGAGCGCGGGATTTTATGAGGAGCTGTTCGGGCGAGGGAACTTCTTCCTCGAGGTGCAGGACCATGGGCTCGAGCCGGACAAGAAGGTTACCGAGGCGATGTTTCGTCTGGAGCGCGACCTCAACATTCCGCTGATTGCGACCAACGATTCGCACTACATCGAGGATCAGGATGCGCGTTCGCACGAAGTGCTGCTGTGTGTGCAGACCGCGGACTCGATGAATAATCCGAAGCGGTTCAAGTTCGACACGCAGGAGTTCTACATCAAGAGCGCGGAGGAGATGCACCGGTTGTTCAAGGACAATCCGGAGGTCTGCACGCGCACGATGCAGTTTGCGGAGCGGTGCTCGCTCGAGCTCTCGAAGGTGAAGAATCCGTTTCCGAAGTTCGAGGTGCCCGAAGGCGAGACGATCGACAGCTACTTTGAACAGGTTTGCCGCGCGGGATGGAGGAAGCGGCGCGAGACTGCGGTGGCGCACCTGGAGTCGCGCGGGATTCTGCGCAAGACGATTGCGGAGTATGAGGCGCGGCTGGAGCGCGAGATTGACTGCATCAAGCAGATGAAGTTTCCCGGCTACTTCATGATCGTTTGGGACTTTATCCGCTATGCGAAGGAGCAGAACATTCCGGTGGGGCCGGGCCGCGGATCGGCGGCGGGGTCGCTGGTGGCGTACGTGATGGAGATCACGGACATCGATCCGCTGCAGAACGATCTGCTGTTTGAGCGGTTTTTGAATCCGGAGCGTGTGTCGATGCCGGATATCGATATCGACTTCTGCATGAACCGCCGCGGCGAGGTGATTGAATACGTGCGGCAGAAGTACGGCAACGATCAGGTGGCGCAGATCATCACGTTCAACACGATGGCGGCGAAGGCGGCGATCAAGGACGTGGGCCGCGCAATGGAGATGCCGTACGGCGAGGTCGACCGTATTGCGAAGCTGATTCCGCCGACGATTGGCATCACGATCGAGCAGGCGCTGAAGGACTCGCCGCCGCTGTTGCAGGCGTATGGGTCGGACGGGAAGATCAAGGAGCTGATCGATACCGCGCAGCGGCTGGAGGGGCTGGTGCGCGGCGCAGGCGTGCACGCTGCGGGCGTGGTGATTGCGCCGGAGCCGCTCACGGAGCTTGTACCGGTGACGCGCACGAAGGATGAGGCGATCGTCACGAGCTATGACATGAAGGCCGTCGAGAAGATGGGCCTGCTGAAGATGGACTTCCTCGGGCTGACGACGCTGACGGTGATTGATGATTGCCTGAAGCTGATCAAAGCGAATCGCGGCGAGGACGTCGACATGGCGACGATCGCGCTGGACGATCAGCACACGTTCGAGCAGGTGTTTCACAAGGCGCTGACGAGCGGCGTGTTTCAGTTTGAGTCCGGCGGGATGCGCGATGTTTTGCGGCGGTACAAGCCGAACTCGATTGAACATTTGACCGCGTTGAATGCGCTGTATCGGCCGGGGCCGATGGGGATGATTGACGACTTCATCGAGCGTAAGTGGGGACGGCGCGAGGTGGAGTATCTGCTGCCGGAGCTGGAACCGCTGCTGAAGGAGACGCTGGGCGTCATCGTGTATCAGGAGCAGGTGATGCAGATCTCGAACGTCATCGGCGGATATTCGCTGGGCGGCGCGGATCTGCTGCGGCGCGCGATGGGCAAGAAAGATCCGGCGGAGATGGCGAAGCAGCGCGACATCTTCATGGCGGGTGCGGCGGCG
>DASYBN010000441.1:0-4172 GCA_036500785.1 Acidobacteriaceae bacterium | reverse complement strand
CTGCGTGAGATCGCCCTCGGGATCGTCTGTCGGCGATTCAATCTCGGCCTGAAAGCCTTCCAGCATGCGCTTCAAAAAGCCTTCCTGATCAAGATCCTTCCGCGCCAGCGATTCGGCATGCACGATGTGTCGCGCAAGATCGGCGAGAACAATTCCCCAGGCAAACGGATCTTCCCACACACCCGAACGAAGACTGACGTGCTGTCCCTGCTCTGCGATCCAGACACGGAGCAGCTCGAACGCCGCGGAGTCACGCGTTGCAGCGGAGGGCGGATCGAGCTGTTTGTTCTGCGCCATGCCGGTCCTGGTCCTGCTCCATCATAGTCACGATTCGTGCCGCGGATGGCGGAGAAAAAAGAGGCCCAGGAGTGTTGTTGTCCTCCTGGGCCTTCGCAGCAGCATCATGGTGGGGGGCTACGCTGCAATCTTTTCGCCGAGCTGGTCCTGCCACGGATCGATCACAATCTTCGTGACCTGATCCTTCTTGTCGCGCCAGACCTTGTACATCTCGGGCACCTCTTCGATGCCGACCCGGTGCGATATCAGGAAGCTCGGATCAATCTTCTTGTCCTCAATGGATTTCAGCAGCGGCTGCAGATACTTCTGCATGTGCGTCTGGCCCATCGCCATGTGCACGGCCTTGCCGAACGCTGCGCCGAAGTTCACCTTGTCCAATGCACCGCCGTACACGCCGGGAATCGACAGCGTGCCTCCTTTGCGGATGGCCTGCAGCGCCTGGCGCAACACGAACGGGCGATCGGTCTCAAGCATCACCGCCTGCTTCACCTTGTCGTACATGCCGACCAGCGTATTCGAATGCGCCTCCATGCCCACCGCGTCAATGCAGGAGTCAGGTCCGACGCCGCCGGTCAGATCGCGCAGCGCCTCGACCACCACGACATCGTTATCGGTGTAGTCAACGGTAGTCGCGCCGCAGTATTCGCGTGCGAGCTTCAGCCGCTCGGGAAAACGGTCGATGGCGATCACCTGTTCGGCGCCAAGCATGTAGGCGCTCGCGATCGCGAAAAGACCGACAGGCCCGCAGCCCCACACGGCGACTGTGTCTCCCGGCTGGATATTTGCGTTCTCCGCGCCCATGTAGCCGGTCGGATAAATGTCAGAGAGGAACAGCACCTTCTCGTCCGGCAGATCATTCTCAATCTTGATCGGGCCGACGTTCGCAAATGGCACACGCACGTACTGCGCCTGTCCGCCCGCATAGCCGCCGTAGATGTGCGAGTAGCCAAACAGCGCGGAGCCGGAGTAGCCGTACATTGTCTCGGCGATCTGCGCGTTCGGATTGGTGTTGTCGCACAGGCTCCACAGCTGGCGATTGCAGAAGAAGCAGCTCCCGCAAGAGATCGTGAAGGGAACGACCACGCGGTCGCCGCGCTTGAGGTTCTTCACCTCGGGGCCGACCTCTTCGACGATGCCCATGAACTCGTGGCCGAGAATATCGCCCGCTTCCATCGTCGGAATGTATCCGTCGTAGAGGTGCAGGTCGGAGCCGCAGATCGCCGTGCGCGTGATGCGGAGGATTGCATCATGCGGGTTCACGATCTCGGGGTCCGGCACCTGGTGCACCTGAATATTGCTTGTGCCCATCCAGCAAACTGCTTTCATCTCAAATCTCCCTTGTTACTCATCGGTGGGTCGGCGCTCAGTGGATGACGGTTGTGCCCGGCGGCGTGGGATTGTTCTCTCCGTAGAGCCGCTCCTTCAGGCTTCCGATGAAGCCGCGCGGACCGTGTGGATTGCGATCGACTGTAGGGATCTCGCCGGTTTCGGCGAGCTGCTTGAAGTGGCGAAGGTCTTCGATCACGATCTGGCGCGGGGAACGCTTGGCCACGGCGGCGGCTGCAATCCCAACACTGCCGCCGGGTACATTCGCGCTCTCCTGCAGAACGACGACTGTGCCACGTCCACCCGGCGCAGGACGGAAGAGCACCTCGCCCGCTTCCTTGATGCTTGAATCGATCGAGCGCCACGAGATCTTCTCGCCGGGAACGTCCTCGACGATCTCCGTGTCGTACTCGAGCCGGCGGCCCTTGGGGTCTTCTGGGTTGCCCATCACCCAGCGGATCACGTTCGCGCTCTTCGGCTCGGCCGAGACGACATACTCCATCCAGCGCGGGGCAAGCGAAACGTTCTTCCAGAGCTCATAGAGTGTTTGCGCGTCAACACCGATGGTCTGCACGGTATGCGCCCGCATCCGACCTTCGTTGGTGTCCTGCGGAAGCGGCGAAAAGATCGCTCCACGTCCCGCAGCCGCGGGAAAGTCAGGAAGCGTCGAGTCCAGGCGGCTGATGCGTTCTGGCATGAAAAGGCCCTCCGTGCCGCGCCCGAAGGTGACGGCGCGTTCATGTCTACGACGGTGGGATGGAGGGAGGCGATGCCTCAGATCTTTGCGCCTGATCGCGGGCGCTGGAACTCTGTTGCAGTCTGATGAAACCGGCAGCAGTTTTGGTCAGCGCTTGCTAAGAGCGCTCTCGATGCCATGATTCACGTCAGCCTGGGCGAACTCGGCCGCAACGCGGATAGCATTCATGATTGCGCGCTCGTTGGAACTGCCGTGCCCCACGATACAAACGCCGCGCACGCCCAGCAGTGGAGCGCCGCCGTACTCGGAGTAGTCGAGGCGCCTCTTGAAGTTGTAGAACGCCTTGCGGCTAAGCAACGCGCCCATCTGCGCCGTCACCGTCGCTTTCAGGCTCTCGCGCAAAGAGGAGGTCACCAGCTTGACCACACCTTCACTCGTCTTCAGCGCAACGTTGCCGATAAACCCATCGCACACGACCACGTCTACATGGTTGTTATAGAGATCGCGGCCCTCGACGTTGCCGATGAAGTTCAGCCCGAGGTCGCGCAGCAGGGGGAGCGTGTCACGCGTAAGGGCATTGCCCTTGCTGTCCTCTTCGCCGATTGACAGCAGACCGACGCGCGGCTCGCGCACGTGCAGCACATCCTTCGCATACATGTGACCCATCACGGCAAACTGAACGAGATTGTTCGGGTCACAGTCGACGTTCGCGCCGACATCCAGCAGCACGCAGGGCGCGCCGGCAGTTGTCGGCAGCACGGTTGCGAGCGCGGGGCGGTCGACGCCTTGCAGCGATCCCAGCACCATCTTCGCCGTCGCCATCGCCGCGCCAGTGTTGCCTGCGGTGACGAAGCCGCCAGCGCGGCCTTCGCGGACCATCTTCAGGCCTACACGCATGGAACTGTCGCGCTTGGACCGGACCGCCAGCGCGGCCTTGTCCTCCATGCTGATCCACTCGGAGGCCTGCACCAGGAATACTGCCGGCCGGCGCTTGCGCTTACGGCCGTTCTGGTTCACGAAGGCTTCGAACGCTTCGAGCGGATTGGGGATTGCTCCGCCGTTCTGCCCGTCATCATCCTTCAGGGCCGCGCGCAGCTTTGGGCGCAGCACGTCCTCCGGCCCCACCAGGTGAACGCGCACGTCCAGATGGCGGGCAGCCAGAATCGCCCCGCGAATCTCAGGGTCAGGGGCACGGTCGGACCCCATCGCGTCGAGAACGATGTCAATTGGCATGCGCCCTGGAGCTACTGAAAGACAGCCGGTTCCTGATTACGTGGCCAGCCTATCTGCGGAGTGTAAAGGAGATGTGAGCTGGACGCGAGCCGGGTTAACTACTCTGCGTCCTTGGCGGCGATCACCGCGCGGCCCTTGTACTCGCCGCACTTCGCGCAGACGGTGTGAGGCCGCTTCGGCTCGCCGCAGTTCGGGCAGGTGGAGACGCCCGTGGGGGTCAGAAAGTCGTGGCTGCGGCGCTTGGCGGTGCGCTGCTTGCTGTGGCGCCGTTTCGGATTAGGCATGGAAGTCCTCTCAAACGATGCAGCCTCAGCACTTAGGCGAGACCGCGAAAACTTGTTGCTGCAAAAAACTAAGCTGGCGCTCAGGCCTTATTGCCGAGGCTGAGTCCGGTGAGCGCGGTCCACCGCGCGTCCGTCTGCTCCTCAGCACACCCGCAATCAGCCAGGTTGCGATTCGCACCGCACTTCGGGCAAAGGCCTTTGCACTCCTGCTGGCAGAGCGCGCGGCCGGGCAGGCCAAGAAGCACCTGTTCGCGCACCGCGTCCTCCAGCAGAAGGCCGCTCTTTTCATAATACCCGATTTCGGTCTCATCTTCGGTGATGGCGCGCTCGCCCGC
>DASYBN010000440.1:0-2351 GCA_036500785.1 Acidobacteriaceae bacterium | reverse complement strand
ACTGCTCGACGCGTGGCAGTGCATCCGGCGCAATCACCGTGACGTGCGCCTCTGCCGCAAGCAGCGACTCGATCTTTCCCTCCGCAATCGCACCCGCACCGACCACCACGCATCGCCGCGCCGTCAGCTTCAGGAACATCGCAAACAGGCTCATCGTCACCTCAGGCCGGGGTCCCCGGCAGACTTGTTGGCGGGGGTTAACCCACACTCACCGGGACGCGACCAGGCGAAGGATCCCGCGCCACCGGAGGAAATTCACCGCCGGCCAGATCCTCGCGCAGTTCGAGATCCGTCGAGCGGCGGAAGTACGCGCGCAGATTTTCTCCCGGCTTGCGCTTGGCGAGATATCCGCGTAGCAGCCGCTCGATTGCCTCCGGGCAGTCCTCGGCCGCTGCGCGGTATCCAATCTGCCGTGCCACTCCGGCGTACTCTCCGACCGACCCGCCGACGCAGAAGTAAAACGCGTCGACCAGGCGTCCGTCCTTCTTCATCTTCTTGCCCTCGAGCCCAATGTCCGCAATCCACGCCTGCCCGCACGAGTTCGTGCATCCCGTCACGTGCAGTCGAATCTGCTGATCGAACTCCGGAATCCGTTCCTCGAGCTCGCCGACGATCCACTTGTTGAAGCCCTTCGTCTCCGCAATCGCCAGCTTGCAGAACTCTGTCCCCGTGCACGCCACCGCGCCGCGAAAGAACACGGTCGGCTCAACCTCAAAGCCAAGCGCCGTGACCTCGCGCACCAGCTCCTGCGTGCGCGCGCTCGGCACGTTCACAACAAGAATGTTCTGCCCGACGGTCGTGCGCAGCTGTCCATCGCCGTAGCGCTCGCTCAGCCTGGCAAGCGCATGCATCTGTTCAGGATTCAGGCGGCCGTTCAACACCGTCGCGCCTACAAAGCTCAAGCCCGGCTGCCGCTGCCGATGCACGCCGACGTGATCGCGATACACGTCATCAGCGATCGGCCCTTCATCGGCGGGATCAAACTTGAAGCCGAGCTTCTCTTCGACGGCAGCCAGCATCGTCTCCGCCGTCCATCCATGCTTCGTGAACAGGTACTTGATGCGTGCGTGCGTGCGGCTCTCGCGCAGCACCTCCTGCTCGCGGAAGATCTCGCAAACTGCCTTCACCGCGTCGAACGCTTTGTCCTGCGAAATGAAGGCGGGCAACCGCACGGCCAAGTGCGGCTCGTTTGACAAGCCGCCGCCCACGCGGAGGCTGTAGCCGATCTCCTCGCGTCCATCCTTCACACGCTTCAGCGCCGTCAGCGCGACATCATTGATCTCGGGATATGTGCACCAGCTCGGGCACCCGGTCGCGCTGATCTTGAACTTGCGCGGCAGATTGTAGAACTCAGAATTGGCCGTCAGCTTCCGCGCAATCTCCACCGCCAGCGGGGACGCATCGAGGATCTCGTGCCCATCAATTCCAGCCAGCGGGCATCCGGTGACATTTCTCACGACATCACCGCAGGCGCCCTTGGGCGACAGTCCTATCTCTGTCAACCGGTCCACCACTTCCGGCAGCGATTCGATCGTCAGCCAGTGCAGCTGAATGTTCTGCCGCGTCGTGATGTCCGCGACGCCGCGCGCATGCTTCGCGGTGAGGTCAGCGATCACGTGCAGCTGGGGCGCAGTCAGAATGCCGTTGGGAAGGCCGATGCGCATCATGAAGTAGTCGGTCGCCTTGCCGACGCCGCCCGTGCCGCCGGTCACACCGGCGCCATCGCCCTGCGTGTAGATGCCCCACCACTTGAAGTAGGTCTCGGCCCACTCGGGCACCACGCTTGCGCGTCCCTGGCGCGCAAACTCGCGCACCTCAGCCCATGCCTGCCACGGGTTCTTCGCGCGCTTCAGCCTCTCGGCCTTTTGCGCCTTTGTCTCTTTCACTGCGGCCGCCGGTGCCACTGCACTCGTCTCGCTCACGTAAAGTCTCCCGGTTAAAACGAAAAGCCCACGAGTGGATCTCGTGGGTCTCAGGGGTGAAGCTTCTGGGGTTTGCGCTTACACTTCAGTTGCGCACGCCGCCGCCTCAGCCCTGAGGCCAAGACAACACGCGGACATGCACATGCGCTGCATGCAAGCAGAATAACCTGCAATTCCTCTAAAATCAAATCTTCGCAACGATCTCTATACTCATCGCATCGGTTTCGCGGAGACCCGCTTGAAACTCATTTTTATTTACGGTTTACCCGCAACCGGCAAGTTCACCGTCGGCGAAGAGCTCGCCAGGCTCACCGGCTATAAGCTCTTCCACAATCACCTCGCCGTCGACCCCCTGCTCTCCGTCTTCGAATTCGGCAGTGAACCCTTCGTCGAGCTCCGCGAAATCTTCTGGCTCTCCGTCTTCGAGCG
>DASYBN010000439.1:0-5667 GCA_036500785.1 Acidobacteriaceae bacterium | reverse complement strand
GTGCGGAACGAAGTTTATGCAGTCAACACCGGAAGTAATTCGGTGAGCGTGATCGACGTAACGAAGAACCAGGTGGTTGCGACAATTGGCGTGCACCAGCGGCCCTATTTTATTGCGGTCGCGCCGGATGGAAAGCGCGCTTATGTGCCGAACTCGGGCTCGAACACAGTCAGTGTGATTGATCTCGATGCGCGGCGGCAGATTGGTGTGGCGGCGACCGGCGAGGGACCGGGCGTTGCCCGGGTGGCGCCGGATAATGGCACGCTGGTGGTGGCCAATCAGCATGCTGGCAGCGTCTCGGTGTATTCAATCAACGAGTCCGCGGGCGCGCCGCTGACGCTTCGTAGTGCGTTCGCAGGATGCGCGGGCGCAACGGATGTCGCGATTCTGCCCGATTCGAGCAAGGCATTCATTGCGTGCTCGGGTGGGCATCAGGTAATGGCGATCTGGCTGGCGGCTGCGCCAGACTCATGGCGCGGCAAGCAGGATGCTTCATTGCAGCACGACCAGATGCTGGCTCTGCTCGACGTCGGCAAGACGCCGACGCACATCGCGCTTAAGCCGGATGGCGGCGAGGTATTCACGACGAACTTCGATTCGGACTCGATCTCGGAGATCTCGACGTGGACGAATGAGGTGCTGGGAACCTATGTGATCGGCGCAAAGCCGGCCCGCGGGATCATCAGCGAGGATGATTCGACGCTGTGGGTGACGAACTTCGGCGCGGACTCGGTAAGCCTGTACGCGATTGATGACGGACGCATGGAGGCCGCGGTGCGCACCGGATCGCGTCCGGATGCGCTCGCGCTGTCAAAGGATGAACATCTGCTGGTGGTGGCCGATGCGGGATCGTCGGATGTGTCGGTCATTCGCACGCAGAGCAAGGATGGGCCGTCGCTCGTGACGATGCTTCCGGCAGGCGATCATCCGAATGATCTGGTGGTCAAGTCGTTCCGCTCAAGACCCATCCTCGGTCACTGATCTGCCACTTCAGCTTCGGAGGCCTCGCGCAACGCATGGCGAGTGGCGGAGACGTAAGCTCCGCCGAGCAGCAGAAGGCCGGAGATGAACGCCCATGTGATGAGGCCCACCGATACATAGAACGGGCCGTACACCGCCTGGAAATCGAGGTGCGGAAGCACGAGCATGTACAGATATTTGGCCACCGTCCAGAGCACGCCCATCACGATGGCCGTGGGCAGCACAGCGCGCGCAGGCACCTTGCGGTGAGGCAGAGTCCAGTAGATGAGGAAGAAGAGCGCGATGCTGGCGGCGAGCGCGACGATCTGCAGAAAGCTCTTTGCGACGATCGCGAATAACGCATTCTGCGTGTGGCCGAAGAAGACCCAGTCCAGCACGGTGCGCTGCGCAGTGGAGAGCGCGACGGAGGCCATGGCCAGAAGCGCGACGCCCAACGCCAGTGTGATCGAGACGATCTGGTTGTGGAGATAGGATCGGTTCTTCTTCACGCCCCAAACACTGTTGAGTGCCACCTCGAGCGGCAGGAACACTCCGGTCGCGGTGATGAGCAGCATCACGACCGAGACGATGCGTGCCTTTGCCTGCGATGACGCGAGCACACGCATGTTGCGCATGACGAACTCCTGATTGTTGGGCAGGAAGTTGGACATCATCTCTCCGACGACCGCCGCCATGCGCGCGGAGTGAAAGACACGCTGCGAGAGCGTAAGCAGAAGCACGATGAACGGAAAGAGCGAAAGGATGGCCTGCGCGGCGACCGAGAAGGCGTAAGTGTGGACCTCGGTCTTGATGAGGTAATGGCCGAGTGCCTTGAGCTGATCCAGAAAAGTGCCGCTGACCGGAACCGCGGGGGCGGCGGCAAGCGTGGGCAAAACCGGCTCGTCACCAGCCTTCACGGGCGCGGGTGAGGGTTCGACTTTGACCTCGCACTCACTGCGTTCCGTTTTGCCTGCGTTTGGCTCGGTGCTCATGGGGTCAGTTTATCGAGAGCCCAGCGCGCGGCCTCGGCGAGGGCTGCGTCGTCACAAACGGCGAGTTCGCTCAGGCGCGGGATGAAGCTCGGGTCGCCGCTGTTCCCCATCGCAATCGCGACGTTGCGCAGAATGCGCTTGCGACCGGTCCGTTCGAGCGGCGAGCCGCGAAAGGTGCGATTGAAGGCAGGCCCGTCCATGGAGGCGAGCCAGTCGAGCGCCGGATTGACGAGCTCGGGGCGTGCGGGCAAAGCGCCGGACGTGGAAACGGGCGCTTTGCGGTTCCACGGGCAGACGTCCTGGCAGATGTCGCAGCCGAAGACGTGGCGGCCCATGGGGGCACGCAGAGACTCGTCGATGGAGCCTTTCTTTTCAATGGTGAGATAGGAGATGCAGCGCGTGGCGTCCATCTGGCGAGGTGCAATGAGCGCATCCGTCGGGCAGGCATCGATGCAGCGGGTACACGTGCCGCAACGGTCGGCAGCGGAAATCGCCCAGGCCTCTGGTGCAAGCTCGAGCGACGTGACGATGACGCCGAGCAGCAGCCACGAGCCGAGCTGCTGGTTCAGCACGCAGGTATTCTTGCCGATCCAGCCGATCCCGGCGCGCTGCGCATACTCACGCTCCACGATGGGACCCGTGTCGACGTAGCACCGCGATTCCAGCTCGGAGCCGAACCGCTCACGTAACGCGAACTCGATCGCGCGGAGCTTCGCAAGAAGAACGTCGTGGTAGTCGCTTCCGCGCGAGCCGTCTTGAGCTCCGCTCCAGGCGTAGCGTGCGATCCAGGCGGCACCGGGAGATGATGGATCGATCGAGCGAGGAGCCTCGGCGTTGTAGTTGATGGCGCAGACGATGACGGAACGCGCCCATGGCATGGAACGACGCAGACTGCCGCGAACCAGTTCCCCGGCTGCGTCGGTGCGCTTGAGCCACTGCATCTCGCCGGCATGGCCGGCAGCGACCCACTCAGCAAAGCGTCGGCTGGACTCGGCGCTCGCCGAGTCTGCTTCATCCGGAACCGCGGCAACTCCGGCCAGGTCGAAGCCGGCGAGCCGGACCTGCTGCTCGATCCAATCGCGATCTGTGCATCGAAGAACCATCTCAGCGTGGAGTTTGACCGCACGAATCTGCCAGTACACCGAGGTACCCGGCAAGAGCGATGGGTTTAGGGTATCCTGCCGTCTGATCAGTTCACGTGGTCTGCCACCAGGTATTGAGGTTTATTCGTGCGGCCTTGTCCCGCTTGTGGTCATCAACAGTATCGAAGACTTCCTCGCGAAGGCATTGTGGAGCGCTCTGTGCTGCCATTGCTCAGGCTATTTCCATGGGAGTGCCGCGTCTGTCAGCGCAAGGTGTACATGCGGCTGCGCGGGGAGAAGCGCACCGCACATAATCCGTCCACCTGACCGCGACGGCCTGGTAGCAGCCTTGGATGTCAAGCAAAAAGCAAGCCATTTGAGCGCACGCAGCCTCCGGTGAGATCCTTGCCGCGCAGAACCGCACTTTTCGCTTTTCCCTTGTCAGCGAACTAATCGATTTAGTAAAGCATTCTGTACTGCACTGACTGGCTTTTGGACCGCCAGAAGAAACGAAATCCGGTCGAAGGGAATCACCTTGAGGGACACCTTTTCCAGACGAACCTTTGCGCGTCTCGCTACCGCCGTACTCGGCTCAACCTCCTTTCCACCGCTTTCCTCCGAAGCCAGGGCGCAATCTGGCGTCGCATCGAGTGCCACGCGCTTGTTTCAGAAAGGGTTCCTGTGGGGCTCCGCGACCGCTTCATATCAAGTGGAGGGAGCCGTGCATGAAGACGGCCGTGGACCGACGATCTGGGATACGTTCAGCCATTTGCCGGGCGCCGTGGCGGGGGGCGACACCGGAGATGTGTCGACGGATTACTACCACCGCTACAAGCAGGACATCGGGCTGATGAAGGACCTCGGCCTCAAAAGCTATAGGTTCTCGATCGCATGGTCGCGCATCTTTCCCACCGGCACGGGCGCGCCGAACCCCAAGGGTCTGGACTTCTACAGCCGGGTCGTAGACGAGTTGCTCGCGAATGGAATTGAACCGTTCTGCACGCTGTATCACTGGGACTTGCCGCAGCCGCTGCAGGACAAAGGCGGATGGGAGAACCCCGACACTGCGCGGGCCTTCGCCGATTATGCCGGCTATGTGAGCGGAAAGCTGTCGGATCGCATTCACAACTTCATGACCATGAATGAGATTCGCACGTTCGTTGAGCTCGGCTATCAGCTGGGCACCTTTGCGCCGGGGCTGAAGCTGAACGCGGCCAGAGTCGCGCAGCTGAACCACTACGCCGTGCTCGGGCATGGCCTCGCGGTGCAGGCGATCCGCGCGGCGGCACGGCCCGGCACGCAGATCGGGCTTGCTGATAACGTACAGGCCGCAACGCCTCTGATCGAGACCGCACCGCACATTGAGGCTGCCAGCCGCGCGATGCGGGAGCAGAATGCGCAATATCTGACGGTCATTCGCGAGGGACGTTACACGGAAGCGTACCTGCGCCGGCTGGGAGCAAGCGCGCCGAAGTTTACGCCTGAGGAGATGAAGATCATCTCCTCGCCGCTGGACTTTGTCGGCCTGAACATTTATCAGCCGACATATGTCCGTGCGGACGACTCGCCCCTCGGATACACGGTGGTGAACCCACCGGCGTCGTTCCCGCACATGTACAGCCCGTGGTTGTACGTTGGCCCGGAGGCGATCTACTGGGCGCCGCGGCTGGTGAATCAGCTGTGGGACCCGAAGGTGCTCTACATCACGGAGAATGGTGCATCCTCAACGGACGTGCCGGAGAGCGACGGCAAGATTGCCGACTCGGACCGGATTATGTATCTGCGCAACTATCTCGGGCAGTTGCAGCGCGCCGTCTCCGAAGGTGTGCCCGTGAAGGGCTACTTCGTCTGGAGCCTGCTCGATAATTTCGAGTGGGCCGATGGATATGCGAAGCGATTCGGAATTGTTTACGTGGATTACGCGACCCAGAAAAGGACACCGAAGATGAGCGCGGCCTTCTATCGCGATGTTATCGCGCGCGGCGGGCTCGCTTAGCCGCTGGGGCCGACGGGGGAGCTGGCCGTTTCGGTGAGGAGTTCACGGGCACCGCGATCGCCGACTCGCGCCGCATCAACTCGGGTTCAAACATGATCGTATCGGGGAAGGCTTCGTTAGGATTCTGGATGCGCTTGAGCAGAAGCTGCGCGGCCATCTCACCCATGCGCCGCAGCGGCTGACGAATCGTGGTGAGGCTCGGGTTATGGTAGGCAGCGCTGGCAATGTCGTCGAAGCCGACGACGGAGATGTCTTCGGGGCAGCGCAAGCCGGCGTCTTTGATGGCGCGTATGGCTCCTATGGCAGCGATGTCGTTGAAACAGAAGATCGCGGTGAAGTGATGTCCGGAGGCGAGTAACTCGCGCACGACGGGATAGCCGAGCTCCGGCGACCAGGAGTTGTTGCGGATATTCACGCACAGCTCCGGACGCATGCGAATGCCGATACGTTCCGCGATCTGGCGAATGCTATGCCAGCGCGATTCGGAGTCCAGGGCATGCGGCTGTCCCTTCATGAAGGCGATATCGCGATGACCCAGCTGATAAAGATGCTCGAGCGCCAGCGTTGCCGAATGGTCGTGATCGAGCATGACATTCGTGACGCCGCGCATCTTTTTGTGCCCGGATATCGAGACGAC
>DASYBN010000438.1:0-3252 GCA_036500785.1 Acidobacteriaceae bacterium | reverse complement strand
GGCGCGTACGGCGTACTTGTCGAAGGCGGTGGCGAAGATGATCTGCGGCAGGGTCTCCGGCCCGGTCTTCTCCAGCAGCTTGCGGAGCACCGCGAAACCGTCGAGGCCGGGCATCTGCACGTCCAGGAAGACGACATCGGGAGCGAGGCGGGGCACCAGCGCTATGGCTTCTATGCCGTTCTTGCCCTGGGCAACCACTTCTACGTCGTCAATGGAACCGAGCAGGTATTGGAGCTCATCGCGGGCGAGCTGCTCGTCATCGACGATGAGGGCTTTGATGGTCATCTGGCATCACGAGTATAGACCGTTCTCACAAATGCCCTGTGTTCACCAGCATCCAGGAGAAGCAGCTTCGGGGCACCAAAAACTATCCCCTCTAAAACCTGTGAAACATGAAGAATGCGCCCGCTACAAGGCAGCCAAAGGCTGCGAAGTGGTTCCAGTGAAGGCGATCGCCGAAGTAGAACACACTGAACACGCCGAACACGCTGAGGGTGATGATCTCTTGAATCACCTTTAGCTGATCCGGCGAGAAGGTTTGTGCGCCGATCCGATTCGCGGGCACCTGTAGACAGTACTCAAACAGTGCTATCGACCAACTGACGAGAATAACCTTCCATAACGCCACTTCCTTGTACTTCAGGTGGCCATACCACGCGAATGTCATGAAAATGTTGGAGCCTATGAGGAGAAGCACTGTACGCATCCCAATAGGATACGTAGGGAACTTCAAGCTGAGGAATTACCGAACGGTGGACTGGTTCGGGGACTGGCTTGGAAGGTCGCTTCTCTCCTACTGGGCCCTGGGAACGCCCCACGTTATGCTTCGCGTAGTTGAGCGGCGCTGCGTGCCGATTTGCAAGGAAGGCGAAGCAAGTCCTTCAATCCACCTTCAATTACGTTCAGGATGACAGTCTCGGAGTGGACGGGTGATGCGCTGTATTCATTCTGGAAATGAATGCCGTGTCAGGAGAGGGAATTGCGGACGCGCGCGGGCATGCTGTCGGAGGCGAGGTCGTGGCCGCAGTGGACACAAAAAAGATCCGTGGGCCGCGCGCTGCGGTAGCAGTTGCCGCACGCGGCGGAGACCTGGCAGGCGCACTGGGGGCAGAAGTGGTAGTCACTCTGGATGGGAGTGCCGCACGCGGGGCACCCGGAGACGACCGGCTGGCGCAGCAGAAAGTAGAGGACGGAGCCGACACCGGCGGGCATGACAAAGCAGATCAGCATCCAGATCTGCGCACTCATCATGCGGCGCGGTGCATCTTTGCTGACGTAGCCGATCATCAGCATGTAGAGGGCGGCCAAAGCGCTCCAGGTAAGTGCGAAGTAGAAGCGGACGCCATTGGGGAGGCCGGGATGATGGCGGTGCGCCGGAAGGACAACCCACCAGAGGTACTGCACGGCAACGAAGGCGAGAACTGCCAGCGCCACGGACCAGCGCGGGATCAGCTTCAGCTCGGAGCTGAAGCGGAGCTGCTGGTTGGAGCGTCGGCCTGCGTCGTTGGAAGCCATCATTGTGAACCCGATTTAATCGTGAGACGGAGCTGAGGCGGCGGAAAGTTTCCTGAAGAGCGGGAATTTCGCGGTGCCCTACCGGTACTCATCCTGACCTGCGCGGCGGCGCCAGGCGACAGCGAGGGCGCCTGCAACTGCCAGCGTCAGGAAGGTGGAGAGGAGCATGACCTGCGCGGGCAGATCGACGAAGTGCTCGCCACCTACCAGGTCTTCTACGGCGCCCCAGATCACCGGTACCAGCAACACGCAGATCGCCGCGAGGACGAAGAGCGTGATCCCGATGTGGCGGCGCCCCCGCTCACCTTGCTCAAGCCGGGCATCGTTGGCAACGCGAATGGCACGGCGCGTTCGTGCGACGACCGGCAACTGCGCGTTGGCATCGCGACCGGCGAGCGCTTGCAGCAGTGCGTCTGAAACTGCCTCCGGCATGTGCTGCCTGGGAGTGCGGGAGCGGTCCGGCATCAACGGCCCTCCTGGTGCGCGGCCTTCGGCTGCCGAATGCGCGGCTTCAGCGCGGCCAGACCGCGGTACAGGCGCGATTTCACGGTCGAAAGGTGCGCCCCTGTCACCTTGGCGATCTCTTCCAGCGACAACTCCTCATGGAAACGCAGAACCAGGACCTCGCGGCTGAGGGGCTCGAGCGTCAGCAGCGCCTCCGCGACGCGCTCGCTGTTTTCGCGCATCAGGCAGGTGTCGAGCGGGGTGGGGTCGTTGGCCGCGGGCTCAAAGGGGCGCTCGTCGTCGCCGGTATCGCACATCTCTTCGAGGCTCGCCATGGTGTGCTTGCGGCGCACATCGATAACCAGGTTGCGCGCGATCGTGAAGAGCCAGGTATCGAAGCGCGCGGCGCCGTGATATTGACTGCCGCGCTGCAGCACCCGCATCCAGGTCTCCTGGAAGAGGTCTTCGGAGAGCTCGCGGTTTCCGGTGAGATAGAGCAGGTAGCGGAAAAGGCGATGCTGGTAGGTGAGGATGAGAGTGTCGAGCAACTCGACATCGCGATTCTTCAGGCCGCGCGCAATGGCGAGATTTTCCTGCTGTTGAGCAGAGCTGGCGATCGGTAGAGCGATGCTCTGTGCCACGTGAGAGACCCCGCTCTCTTTGACGACTGAGAGCTGCGGCAGGACGCGAACTTTCCTTGCCTTGGTCACGAAAGTCTCCGGTTGGATGCTGCTTTGGCCCTATCGACGGGGTCATACCCATGATAGCGCCCCGGCGAGAGGTTTCGCTTACCCGAAGGGGGTACGGCTCCGTATAGCTCTCCCGAATCAGACGGCTAGCGTGACGAACGATTAACCTGCACAATTTGAAAGGTTTAGCCTCCCCGACGCCATGCAGGAAAACCTACATGGCATCGGGGAACGGGGCGATGGCCTGGTTTTGCCGATTGCCGTTGTCACCCTGCATGTCAGAACTACGACATAGTCAGGACTACGCGGAACTCGGCCTTCCCGCTCATCATGCGCGCGTAAGCCTCGGCTGCCTTTTCGAGCGGGTAGGTTTCGATCATGGGGCGTACGCCGCTGAGCTCGGCGAAGCGCAGTGTGTCCTCGGAATCGGCTGCTGTTCCGGCAGCCCATCCTTGAATGGTTTTGCTGCCAGCGATGAGCTGTAGCGGAGTGACCTCGATGGGATCGGTTGTCGCACCGATCACGACGAGTTTGCCGTTTGGTCCCAGACCGTTGATGAGCTCGGACATGGCTTTTGAGCTTGGGGCTGTCGCCAGAATGACCC
>DASYBN010000437.1:0-10434 GCA_036500785.1 Acidobacteriaceae bacterium | reverse complement strand
TCCTCAAGTACACGCCGGTGCCCTATCTCTGCACGTTTCTCTGCGGCATCACCATCGGCAAGATTCACGACGAGGCGAAGCTCGGCGTCCGCGGTCGCATGATCATCGGCCTCTGCGGATTCGCCATCGCCTGGTTTTGCTGCTATCACCTCGCCGACCAGATGCCGTACCTCCTCGTGCACGGCGGTCTGCTCACGCCGGTCTTCGGCATGATCATCCTCGGCCTCGCCGGTCCGAGCCCGCTCGCCAGCATCTTCTCCTGGCGTCCGCTCGTCGCCATCGGAACGTCAACGTACTGTCTCTACCTTCTGCACTTCAACGTCTACCAGCTGATCCACGATCATCATCTTCCTGAACGGCTGCACGTTGCGTGGATCGATCCATGGATCAGCTACGTCTTCATCGTGCTGCTTGCAATGGCGGCGCGAAAATGGGTCGAGCATCCATTCCAGATCGCAATCAACTCCTGGTGGAAGCGCAAACGCGAAGCCCAGCGCGAAGAGCAGAAGCGCCTCGCGCTGGCAGCGTAGCTTCACAACCCGGAGTAGCAGCGGGCTTCAGCCCGCGGAATTCCGAAGTCCCAACAAGCGGGGCCTCAGCCCCGGCGGATTTCGGAACCGAGAACGGACAGAGAGCGCCTCAAACCCCGTCGATCGTGCGTGCCGCCGTGTCGATCGCCTCTGCGATCTTCGCAATCTGCTCCGGCGTCAGGTCCCCGCGAAACATTCGTCCGCGTACAGCCTCGCCCAGGTTGCGAAACGCCCGCATGATCTGCGGTGAGCGTCCGCGCCGAAACGCATGGCCTGTGTGCTCCATCCGCTCGGTGATCTCGCGCACCCGCGCCGCGTTGTCAGTGAGTTCCTTGCGCCCTGCATCCGTGATCGCATAGGTCTTGCGGCCGCCTTCGCTGGGCTCAACCACATGCGCGAATCCGCGCTCTTCTAGCAGCGTCAGCGTGGGATACACCACACCCGGGCTCGGCGCATACCCGCCGGATAACCGCTCCTCAATCGACTTGATCAACTCATAGCCATAGCTCGGCTTCTCCGACAGCAGCTGCAGGATCAGGATCTGCAGGTCGCCCGGATCCAGAAACCGCTCGCGTCCTGCGCCAAAGCCGCGCTCCCATGGTCCGCCGTGACGTCCAAACCGCGCATGATGGCGATCATGCCGGCCGCAACCCTCCGACTCGCCTCTACCTTCGTGAAAATGCATAAATCTGCGAAACATATTCGAATCTCCTTCCCTTACGATACATCGTAAGATATATCTTAGATAACTCGGAGAAGAGAAAAGATGCAAGTACCTTGTGAAAGATTTTTGAGATTTATGGCTGGCGAGGACGTCGACCGGGACTCAGACGCCTTCGATGACTGCCCGTGCCGTAGCCCGGGCATCGCGAATCAGGTCAGGGATCCCGACCCCGCGGTAGCTGTTTCCGAGCAGGTGCAGCCCCGGAACCTGCGCAACTAGCTCCTCCAGCTTCGCAATCCGCTCCAGGTGCCCGACCTCATACTGCGGCAGACTCCGTGGCCATCGGCGAACCGTCTGAAACGCCGGTTCCGGAATAGGCCCAAGAATCTCCCGCAACTGCTCCAACGCGCACACAGCAATCACCTCATCCGACTGCGATTCAAGATCCTTCGCGCTCTCGCCCCCGAAGAACGCTCTCATCACGCGCGCGCCATTTGGCGCCCGCTGCGGAAACTTCTGATCGACAAACGTGCATGCAAGAAGCTGATCCTCACCCGCAGATCCATCAGCAACGAGAAACCCAAATCCAGAAGCAATCGTGAAGCTCTGCGCCATCTGCGCACTCCACGTGAACGCCACGAGCAGTGCAGAGCTTGCTTCCTTCGGAAGAAACCGAGCAGCGTCAGCACGCCTTCCTTCGAGCAGCGCGCGTGTGCTGTCGAGAGCGGTGGCGAGAACGATGCAGTCGCTTTTCAGGTTCGCAAGGTCGCTGATTTTGCTTCTAAGGTGAATGCGTTCGTCCTGCAGATCGGCGATGAGAGCCTTTATGAGCGAATACATGCCGCCGCGCAACGTAGTGAAGATGGGTTGAGGAGCGTGTGTGCGTTGTCGCGCACGCGCCTGCAAAGCGGCAATCAGCGATCCGTGCTCCCGCTCCATCGCGAGGAACTGCGGCATCACCGCGCGAACCGAGAGCTTGTGAACATCACCACCGAACACACCGCCGAGCAGTGGTGCAGCGAGCGTGTTCAGCACCTCATCGCCGAAGTGGCGGCGTACGAAATCAGCGACAGACTCATCGTGATCCGGTGCGCTCGCTTTCAAATCCTCGGCGCGCGTGAGCTCATTCGCGTAGGCTTTCTTCGCAGAGTCGGAGAACAGCGGCGAAGCATCCAGTGCGCTGAGGTCTTCGGGGACCATCATGCGCATGCGGTCTGGAATGCGTTGCAGTTCGCCGTTCAGCAGTATGTACGTCCTGCGCGTCGCGTCATTCGAGTAGACCAGCTCTGACTCAAGTCCGAGGTCGATGGCGAGCTCTCGCGCCCAGGGCTTCTCGCTCACCCAGCCGTCGGGTCCGCCTTCGAGGATGTATTCGCCGTCGGGAGTTGCATGACGCGTCGTCTCGATGATGCCGCCGAGACGGTCGCTCGCCTCGTACAGGTGCCAGTCAATCGGTGCACCGCGTTTGCGGGCGAGTTCAAGCTCGTACGCGCAGGTGAGGCCGCTGATGCCTCCGCCGACGATGGCAACGCGCTTCATGCAGGTGTCGCAGCCAGAGCGAGTTTGCCGTGCAGTACGTGATCGAGCGCGCGGATCAGCGTGGGGGAATCGTTGAGACTCTCGGGACGATAGATCGTCATGCCGAGTTCGCGCGCGACCTGGCGGAAGTTGATGTCGATGTCGTAGAGGATCTCGACGTGGTCGCAGAGGAAACCGATCGGCTGGATGACAACGGCCTTGTGACCTTCTCCAGCAAGAGCCTTGAGCGTGTCTTCGACCGTTGGTCCGATCCACGGTGCCCCAGCGATGCCCTGCGACTGAAACGCAAAGAACCACTCGCGGTCATTGAGCCCGAGTAATTTCGCGACAGCCGCCGCAGTTTGCTTGCACTCGACAGGATATGGATCACCCTCGTTTGCGGCGCCGTAGTCCTGGATGCCTTCGGCTGGCGGTGGGCCGCTTCGTGCCGCTTCCTCTGCGCTCGTCGCGCGTATCGTGCGGCACGGAACCGAGTGCGCCGTGAACAGGACCGGTGTGTCCGGGTGTAGCGCGCGAGCTTCGGCGAGAGCCGGTCGCAGGCGTTCGGCAAAGCCCTGAGCGAGCAGCGGCTCGTCGGCCCAGCCGGCGATAAAGTCGAAGCTTAAGCTGTCGCCGACGGCGGCTTCGAGCGCGCGGCGGTAAAGCCCCGTCGACGTGCGCGAGTTCTGCGGCGCGAGGCAGAGTACGCGGACGTGTGTGACGCCATCGGCCTTCATCTGCGCGACGGTATCGGCGATGAACGGGTGCCAGTTGCGCATCCCCACGTAGACGGTCGTGCAGACCTCATCTTCGAGCAGCTCCGCCTGGCGGAGCGTCCATCGCGTGAGCGGCGGCCCATCAGGCAGCGGCTCCTCGCGTAGGCCGATCTCCGCGTAGCGGTGCTGCAGCTCCTCGACGACGTGCGGCGGCATGGGCCGGCCGCCGGTGACGTGCTGGAGGTAGTCGGACATCTCGCCCAGGCGGTTGGGCGTGCCGTGCGCGAGCAGCAGGATGGCGGAGCGGGACATGGACACCTCTATGCTACCGGGTGCTCACATCGGCGAGCTCCACCGCCGCCGAACCCTCCTCCTCAGGAGACGGGCTCGGCGACGACCTCGATGTCGACGTGGCGCGTGGTGCCGGGAACGTCAACGGAACCGAGCGTGATCGGTTTGCCGGGGGTAATCGCGGAGGTGCCCTCAAGGGAGGTCTGCCGGACGATGGGTTCGGGGGCGAGCGGCCCGGACATATGTTCGTCGGCAAGCGAGGACTGCTCGACCTTGGACTTCAGGTAGAGACCGCCGGGGGTGGATTCGAGCGTGGCGTCGAAGTTCATCCCGACATCGAGGTATTGGAACTGAGTCTGCTGAGAATCGTTCTCTTTTCCGAAGGTGCCGGTGATAACGGGAATCTTCGAGCCCTGCTTGAGCATGGCGCGCTGGCTGGCGACGACCACAATGCTGAAGTGCTGGACGCCAACGCGCTTCCCGCCGTCGGAATCAGCAAGGGTGAAGATGAGGCGATACGCTTTGCGCGGGCGGTCGAGGTCGGCGATGACCTTCTGCGCGACGGCCTGTTGGTCTGCCGGCGCGGACAGAACGATCGCGTTCTCCGACGCAACGAGGTACATCTTCACCCAGGGCTCAAGCGTGTTGCGCAGCGCGATCAGGATTTCGTTCGCGTCGTTCTGTTGCGAGATGTTGGAGAGATAGTAGGTCTTCAACACGAACTGGCTGACATCCGGTCGCGGCTGGTATGCGGGTCTTGGGGCAGGTGCCTCCAGTTTGGTGTCGCTGGACTGGGCGATAGCCGGTGTAGAGATCATCAGAGCGGTCAGGCCGGCGGCGAGGAGGGTGAGCGTGCGGTTCATTCGTTGTCTCCGGGTTGATGGATGGGCGGTGGGTCGGGGAAGAAGTTCTTGAAGTCGGCAGTTTCCGCGGCATCCTGCTGCGCGCGAACGACGGGGTTCAGCTCGGCGAGCTGAGTAGCGTTGCCGTAACGCAGCATGCGGAGAAAGAGCTTCTCCTGCGGGGTCAGCGGCAGCGGCGGCGCCGGTTGGCTGGGCGCGTGGAGATCGGCGACGGCCTGGGCGTCAGCGCCGATTGGAGTTGTGATGTCGTGCGCTGGCTGGGGGGTCGCAAATACGAAGGCGCCTCGCCGCACTCTGCTCTGCTCAGGACGCCGCTTAGTGACGGCAGTTGGGGCCTGGAGTTGCGCCGATACGTCAGCGTTCGATGCATGTGTCTGTGGTGCGCGGACAAACTCGGCAGGTGCAGTTCGCTGCTGGTGAAGAACTGCCATCGAGACGATGGCGAGGATGGCAGCCGCCGTTGCTGACCAGAGTGCGAGGTGAGCGGAGAGATGGAGCCGCGCGGGTTGCGGCGTGGCGGCGCGGTGCTCGAGCGAACCGAGGACGCGGGTTTTGAAGCCGGAGCGCGGATGAGCGTCTCGCAGCGTGGCCAGGGCGCGGTCGATCGTGTGATCGATGTCGAGATCAGGCGTATTCGCGTTCATGGTTTGCCTCCTTTCGTAAGGCGTTCGCGCAGACGCGTGCGGGCGCGGAAGATGAGGGCGCGGATGGCCGATTCAGATTTGTTGAGGACCTGCGCGAGCTCACGGGTATCGAGTTCGTCGATGGCGGACAGCAGCAGGACCTGGCGTTCAATGCGTGGCAGCCGGTCAATCTCCCGAAAGACCCTCACGAGCTCGCGCGCATCGTCGAGCGCGATGTCGGCCGGAGTGTTGCGGCCGGCGAGCGTGAGAGCCGAGGCGTCGTCGAGCTGGTCGGGCCGGATGCGCCGTCGGCGGTCGAGCGCGAGGTTCCAGGTGATGCGAACCAGCCAGACGCGGACCTCGCGAACTTCGGGAAGTTTGCGCTTGTGTTCCATGACGCGGACGAAGGTGTCCTGCACGACGTCTTCGGCTTCCGTCGGGTTGCGAAGAACGGAGTGCGCGACGCGGAAGAGCAGCGTGGAGTAGGTTTCGACGAGGGCCGCGACCTCCGTCTCGGTGACGAAGGTTTGGGATAGCTGCAGCGGCAAGCTCAGTTCCTCGAACACGTGGGGCTCGGCTCCGGAGGTCCGTTTGATTCTCTATCAGGACAGACGGGCGAGGAAGCAATGCGCTCGGGAATTTTTAGCGGGTGGCACCGTCATGAAAGGCGTGTCTCTTTAAAGACACGGCTTCAGCCATGCCGTAATCGCCCGCAGGACAGAGTGGCTTTAGACATGCGAGTGACGTGCCCGCGGCGGTCGCGCTCCCGTGTTCAGCGCCACTGTCATGAGAAAACTTGTTTCGTTAAGGGCACGGCTTCAGCCGTGCCGTAAATCCCCGGGCAAGACGACGGGGCTTTAGCTCCTGCGAGTGACGTGCCCGCGGCGGTCACGCACCCGTGTTCAGCGCTACTGTCATGAGAAAGCGTGTTTCGTTAAGGGCACGGCTTCAGCCGTGCCGTAAATCGCCGGGCAGGACGAGGGGGCTTTAGCCCCTGAGGTACTGCCTTGCTCAAACTGGGCCACTACCCGGACCCGTACATGTCGCATGTGCCTATGATGCTTATGAGGAGAGAGGTCTCTCATGCCAGGTGCGATCAATTTGCAGGAGAAGTTTGGCCTGTTCAGCGAGCAGTGGTCACCGCGCGTGATTGCGGAGATGAATGACTATCAGTTCAAGCTGGTGAAGCTGCAGGGCGATTTCGTCTGGCATCAGCATGCGGAGACGGATGAGACGTTCTTTGTCATCGAGGGCGAGCTGCGGATTGATCTACGGATTAATGGGATCGATGGGGGCGATGGCGCTGTGACGATCGGGCCGGGCGAGATGTTCGTCGTGCCGAAGGGCGTGGAGCATAAGCCGTTCGCCGAGCGCGAGGTGAAGCTGATGCTGATTGAGCCGAAGGGAGTGGTGAATACGGGCGATGCGGGTGGGGAGATGACGGCGGAGAATGATGTTTGGGTATAGGATCCGGGAGCGCACTGATTCTCTGGTCGCTGATCGGCAGAACCAGTGTGGCGCTCTCATTACCGCTCGCTGATGGATGGTGGGTATCTCAATCGTGGCGGGTACAAGCACATTCGCAAGTTTTAAGAACGAAGCATGGCGCGGATTTTCGCTTCCGCATATCCGTACATCTGCTTCTCGGTAAACGGGTACTTCGAGTGTCTGCTGCGAAGGATCAGGATGGGGCCGAGCCACAGCACGAAAACAGAGAGCACGGCAGCACTCGCGCCAATGACATAATCGCTCGTCGTCGCAAGATGATGCGTATGCACGTACCAGACGTAGTAGATCGCGACCGGCAATTGCAGAAACAGATTCGACAACATGCCCGGGTTGTATGGACGCTTCAACATCACGTTCGCAGCGATGCCGTGCAACGGGACCTGCATGACCCCCTGTCCGACCTGCATGAGACCAAGCCAGATAATTTGTGGAAAGAAAATAGGGATGATGTAGAACGGGTACGTCAGAAAGACATTGCTGATGAGGACCTGGTTCGCATTGAGTGGATACCGGTCTGGAACCCGCCGTTCGCCGCATATGGCGATGTTGGCGATACTCGGGAGCCCGCCCGGAAATGCATACTCCTCAAACTGATGAGCGAGCATTCCCATGAAGCTGTAGACCAGGATCGTTTGGATCCGGCTGAAGTGTTCGCCCCAGAACCCCATGAAGTATGCCAGCGCAGCGAAGAGTACCCCGCCAAGGTGATACCAGTGCAGACGATAAAACCTCATAGAAGATTCCTCCTTCGCCGGCTCAGCGGCCTCTCTGATCATGAAACCATGATGGGGCTTCGTCTGCCGTGCGTAGGTGGGAATTTGGCTCAGGCGCGGATTGCATAAGCCGTTCGCGACGGGTGAGGCGAAGCTGATGCTGATCGAGCCGAAGGGTGTGGTGAATACGGGCGATGCGGGTGGGGAGATGACGGCGAAGGGTGATGTTTGGGTGTGAGGTCTTGCGATTCGCCGATAATCCGCTAATGCCGGGTCTTCTCAGAATTCAGTTCGCAGATCTTAGGTCTTCCGCGGACAAGCCTTCCGGAAAATAACCTTGAGCGATCGCTCCGAACCCGTACCCGACGGCAAGGCTGGGCAAATCGAGCGCACGAAAGAGGTCCGCGTGCCGATCTGTAGCGTCGGGATAATCCTTCCAAGACAATCTCAATATCCGCTCGACTTTAGGAACATCGCTGCAATTAAAAGCGGCGCAAAGTCGTTTGGCATCGCCGCCCTCGGGTGGTGCGGGTTCGGCTTTGCGGGACCAATAATCGGGTGTCGAGTTGTATCGGTCAGTAAGTGTCCCATCTTCGTAGAGCTGATACCACAGGATGTCACTATCTTGGTTCAGAACGGTCAGGACCGTGCATCGTAAGCTCGTCGAGAGTCGCTCGGCAAGCTTTCCAATGGCATGTTGGTCTTGGTTATCAGACTCTTGGTCGAACACGAAGATGTATCCGTTCTGCTCCGGGGAAACAAGCGCCTTCCTTCCTGATAGCGCACGCGCGATCGAATTCTGATCGGCGCCTTTCACCATGTAGTTCGCATAAAACGCACCCATTGCTAGCCTCGCGCAGATTCTAGCAAGGAATTTTCAGGTGACCTTATTCTTTCGCTCACGCACGAATGGCCCAGTCGCTGGTGGCTTCGTGGGGAGAGCGCGGGGTTGTGTGGCCGTGGCGCTTGATGAGGTCGACGACGCGGAGGACGGCGTCGACGGGGGTGTTGGGGACGACGCCGTGGCCGAGGTTGAAGATGTGGCCGGGGCGGTTGGCGGCGAGAGAGAGGATCTCGAGGACGCGAGCCTCGAGCACCTCTGCGGGAGCAAATAGCGTGATGGGGTCGAGGTTGCCCTGCACGGCGGTGTTGTGGCCGACGGCGCGCCAGCCCTGGTCGAGCGGGATGCGCCAGTCGAGGCCGATGACGTCGGCGCCGGTTTCGCGGAAGGTGGGCAGCAGTGACGCGGTGTCGACGCCGAAGTAGATGACGGGGACGCCCAGAGCCTGGATGCGGCGGATGAGCTCCGTCGTTGGGGCAAGCGCGTACGCTCGGTAGTCGGCGACGGAGAGCGCGCCGGCCCAGGAGTCGAAGACCTGGATGACGTCGGCGCCGGCTTCGACTTGCTGGCGCGCGAAGTCGACGAGGACGGTGACGAGCTTGTCCATAAGCAGCGGCCAGCTCTGCGTATCGCTATACATGAGCTTTTTAGTCTCGATGTAATTGCGGGAGGACCCGCCTTCGATCATGTAGCTGGCCAGCGTGAAAGGCGCGCCGCAGAAGCCGATGATGCCGAGGGCGTCCATCTGCTCCGGGATCGGAGAGGACGCCGCAAGCATGGGCCGCGCCAGTGGTTTTGTTAAGGTCACGGCTTCAGCCGTGACGTAACCGCCTGGAGAGGAGCGCGGCTTTAGCCGCTGAGGTCGGTCTGCAGATTGTCCGGGAGCTCCCTCTGAAGCCGCTTCTCCGGTAGGGACCGCATCTTCCGCCTGAACGCCGCTGCTCCGCTTGTTGAAGTGCGCGGCAACCTTGCTGATGGCTTCAGCGACGTAGCTCAGCTCCGGCGTGCGGTCGATGCGCAGGGCGCGGATCTGTTCGAGCGTGCGGATGGGCTGGTGGATGACCGGGCCTTCGCCGTTGACGAACTCGAAGTCGACGCCCATGGGCGTGAGCGGAAGCAGGAGGTCGGCGAAGATGATCGCGGCGTCGACGCCGAGGCGCTCGGCGGCGGTGATGGTGACCTCGGCCGCGATTGACGGCGTGCGGCAGATGTCGAGCAGCGAATGGTGCTTGCGGACGGCCATGTACTCCGGCATATAGCGGCCGGCCTGGCGGAGAAACCAGACGGGCGTGCGGTCGACGGGCTGGCGGAGGCAGGCGCGGACGAAGCGGGAGGTAGAGGCGGAACTCACGCTATCGAGGCTAGCACCGGGAGTCACTTGGGCGATTTTCGAAACGGCAGCAGTCGCAATCCACAGAAAAATGCGTTTCCCACATTTATTATTCCGGAACTAATGAACGTTCCACGTGGAACAACGCTGTTCCACGCCGCAGAGCACTGTTCCACGTACAACGGGTAGACTGGGAGAAGGCTTTCCGCCGTATTTAAGCGTTACTGAAGCGAGGGAGCCGAATTCTTTTCGCGATTTGCTGATTTTCTGTCGCGAGAAAGCGAAGCGCAGGTTTATGCCGAACTATCTTGAACTGCCCGTGGGGCCGAAGTCGCCGGAGCTGGTGAATGCGGTGATCGAGATTCCGCTGGAGGGAATCAACAAATACGAGTACGACAAGCAGCTGCATGTCTCCCGGCTGGATAGAAATCTGTACTCGCCGGTCCATTATCCGGGCGACTATGGATTCATTCCGAGCACGCTGGCCGCCGATGGCGATCCGCTCGACTGCCTGGTGCTGGTTGATACGCCGAGCTTTCCGGGATGCGTTCTGACAGTGCGGCCGATCGGCGTGCTGGACATGACGGACCAGGGCGTAGCCGATGAGAAGATCCTGTGCGTGGGACAGGGCAATCCGCGCTACAAGGACGTGTGGAACTACTCGGATGTGTACCCGCATACGCTGAAGGAGATGACGCACTTCTTCTCGATCTATAAGGATCTGGAAGGGAAGCGCGTTGAGGTGAAGGGGTTGCGCGATGCTGCCGTCGCGCGGGCGAAGATTGTAGAGGCGGAGCAGATGTTTTTGGATTCGAAGGAGCAGAAGGTGTTGGAGG